>CAYZKO010000034.1:0-5475 GCA_964479315.1 uncultured archaeon | reverse complement strand
TCTGCTGGCCTAGCTGGTAGAGGGTGGAGAGGGGTATGATGCAGGAGAAGAGGAAGAGGGTGGGGAGGGCCTCCAGGAATTTTTCTCCATAGATGAAGCCGAAGAGGAAGGAGGAGAGGTAGACGAGGAGCTGGAAGACCAGAGAAATAAGAAGTATAGGTAAGACTATTTTTCTCAATATCCAGGGCCCTCCCCTCCCTATGCGCCTGCCTATGATGGGGAAAGTGGCAGTCATGAAGGGGAGGAGGCCCAGGAAGCCGTAGACGAAGGAGGTGGCGGCCCTGTAGAGGCCCAGCTCCCTCTCCCCCTTGAGGAGGTAGAGCATGATGGCGTCTGTGTGGCCAAGCATGGCTGCCGTCACCCCTACGAAGAAAAAGGGAAGGGATCTACTAATTATTTCTCTGAGGGGAGCTGGGGAGGGGTCT
Organism: uncultured archaeon; assembly: GCA_964479315.1. GTDB lineage: Archaea > Iainarchaeota > Iainarchaeia > JAADDC01 > JAADDC01 > WANZ01. The sequence goes on along the minus strand of CAYZKO010000034.1, from coordinate 5,050 downwards.
GGAAGGTGGAGGAAGAAGTCAAGGGAGAGGAGTACGTAGACGGCGGCCCCCGCCATGTAGGCCAGGGGCGCGAGCTCCCCCCTACCTGTAAGAAGAATAATAGTAATGGCCACTATCAGCCTCGTGGCCTCCCTGGCGACGCCCCTTGGCAGGGAGGAGAGCTGGGACTCTAGGCCGGAGAAGGAGGCGGTCACAACTTCCTGCAGCATCAGGGGGAGGGCAAGGGCCACAAAGGGTGCGAGCCCAAGGGGCAGTGAAGCAACGAGCAGTAGGAGGAGGGGTAAGGATATCCTTAGGGCTCCCCAGAACCACCTACCCCTCTTCTCCACCCCAAGGATATAATTTAAGAAGTGGGGGATGCCAAGGGAGAGGAAGGTGGAGGCCAGGAGGCCGGAAGAAATAAAGAAGGTCATTATTCCAAGGCCCTCTGGTCCTAACCTCCTCGAGGCAATAATAACAATTAGGAGAGTGACAAACTTTGATATTCCGTTCATCACAAGCCTCGCGAGAGAGTTCACCGTAAGGGACGTCCTGTCGTCCATTAGAGCACCCCAAAGAAGTGGAGTATGAGGAGGGCGCCGAGGCCGCTAAGCCCAAAGAGGATGGAAATAATGATGCCTGGCAAGAGCGGGATGTTTACGCCGAAAAAGATTTTTAGGGCCAGGAAGCCCACAAGGCCCACTATGAGGTTCTCCATTATGCGCTTGAGCACCACAACAAGGACGATGCCCGCCACCGCAAGGGCCGCCCCCATCACAAGGAGGCCCACGTCGCCGGGGGGTAGGGAGAGGGTGGGGAGCTCCACAGCCATAGAGGAGGCGTGGGCTTTATGAAGAGTTTGGGTGGGATGGGTGGTGTGGAGGAGATACACAAGGAAATAGGCGCCCTCCTCCTCAAGGGGCCCAAAACGGCAGAGGAGATTGCGGAGGAGTTGGGGAGGGACATAAGGGACGTCATGGAGGCCCTTAAGGACCTTATTACCCTCCGCCTCGTGGTAAAGGAGGGCAATCCCCCCCGCTACTCCCTTGCCCCTCACGTAAAAATTGCTGTTGAAGAGGATGTCTCCGGCATACTTGTGCACGCCATAGTGGAGGCGGAGGCTGTGGAGGAGGACATTTTGAGGAAGGCGCTGGACGACATAGTGTCCAAACTCCGCTCCGAGAAAAGTTTTATCGTGAAGAGCGTCTCCGTGGCCGACATCATCAGGGATGAGGAGACGAAGACCTTCGTGGGCCATGTGGACGTCACCCTCGTCTTCCCCTCCATAGAGCCCCTCTTCTACTTTATTTTCTTCTACGGTCCGACCGTGGTGGAGCTCCTCACGGAAGAAAAAATAGAAGTAGATCCCTCGGACCTCCAAGCGGCCCTAATCCTAACAGCCTCCATGGTCCAGGGCTACGTGTCCTATATCTCCCGGCTCCTGGGTAAGAAAGAAATAGAGGAGTTCAACAGGGAGCTCCTGAGGAGGCTCAAAGGGTCAGCGTAGGTGACAGTCATCTCCCCTCAGCGTGCATTCATCATCATCCCCTGTAGAGAGCCAATGCGGCTACTGGCCGCCCTCGGCACTCCCCTCCCTTTTGCTGCCCTCCACGCTTTCTCTCAGCCTGTAGATCCTCTCCATCCTTACCTCCTTGAAGCCGAGCTTGTCCATGAGGAAGGCCACGAAGAGGGGCTCGGGGGAGGGATCCTTCGGGATGATGAAAGAAATTTTTGCCGCATTCTCCGAAACCTCCACGGACTGGGGCCTAAAGCCAAAGAACCGCTCAAAGAGGTGCTCAACGGCCTCCGCCAGATCTGTAAGCTCCTTGAGCACCCTCAGTCTATAAATTAATGTCTTTCCCGCAAGGGGGTGGTTGAAGTCCACCTGGACTCTGCCAGAAGAAACAGACACAACCCTTCCTCTTCTTCCGTCCGCCTCAATGGGGAGGCCTGGAACAGGCCTTATCCCCCTTTTTCTAAACTCCCTCTCAGGAATGAGGACAACGAGCTCCTTCCTCCTCTCCCCAAAGGCCTTCTCGGGGGGCAACTCAATCTCCCTCTCCTCCCCCTCCTTCATGGCGCCCACAACCTCCTCGAGGCCGGGGAGCAGATCCCCGGCGCCCACCACAATGGGCAGCTTCTCCACCACCTCAAAGGGCTTTTCTTCCCCCTTCACCTTCCCCTCGTAGGCCACAAGAAGCACCCTCACCATGCCCATCACCTTTTTAACACCTTTCAAGGCCCCCTTTAGTGTGAACCGAAGGGTATTAATGACTTTGGTGGGCGCCTTCATCCTGGCCACCACCTCCCTCGCATACATATTTTTCTACAGCCCTCCCCCCTCCTTTGACTTCACTGGGAAGTGCCTCGGCACCATAATTAAAAAGGAGTCCACGTACGCCCTCGTCTACACCCTGAGGGACCTAAACATACCTGGCGAAAGGTTTGGGGGCTACACGAGGGTCATCGCCACTCCGGAGGCCCTGAAAGAAATAAACAAGCAAGGGCTGCTCCACTGGATAGACGCCGACGTGAATATTCATATAAGGGGGCATAATTATATTGTAAGGGCCTTTGTGCTCCCAGAGAGGAATGTGGGGGATGAGGTTGTCCTGGACTGCTCCATTTCTGTGAGCAGAGGGCTTGTAGTTAATTTCTTCGGCGTCGAGGTCCTCACATCCACCCAACCTTCCTAAACCACCACCACATGAGGCCGAAGAGCACCATCATAAAAATGTTTATCAGCCAGAAGCCCAGGGGATGGGAGGCGAGGGGGAGATATTTGAAGTTCATGCCGTAGATGCCGGTTATAATTGTGAGGACGGAGAGGATTATGGAAATGGCTGTGAGGCGTTTTATGAGTAGGTTTAGCTCCATGGAGAGGACCCTGTCGTGCACGTCAAGGAGCGACCTCGCCGTGGTGAGGGAGAGGTTTATGAGGGAGAGGGTTTCGTGGACTGAGGACCTGAGCTCCTCAAGATGTTCTGGCCTCATATTCTTTCCTAATTTTACAAGCATCCTGTAGAAGTAGGAGAGCTCCCTCCTTATGTCAAGGAGCTGGGTGATGTCCTCGTAGATCTCTAAAATTGTCTTCTCCTTGGCCTTCCTAAGATCCCCCAGTATCTCCTTCTCCCGGCGGGTTACGTCCTTGTGGAGGTCGAGCACCGCCCCGTTTACCTCCTCCAGCTCCACGCTCACAGCATGGTAAAGGAAAAGGTATGGGTTCTCTAGAAATTTTCTTTTCTTCTTTAAAACGTTCCTCACCCATCTTACAAGCCTTGCAGACCCACTAAAGGTTATGTATACAACCTCTTTTGTTATGGCGATCACCACTCTATGCTCGAGGAACTGCAGGTCAACAACCGTCGCCCCGTCAATCTTGTAAATATCCGGAACGTCCTCCTCGTCCCAAATCCTTTTTATCTCCTCTGCTGGGAGGCCGAGCTGCCCCATCTCCTCCAGCGTTTCCTCCCCCAGCCCCTCCCTCACCACGTAAAGGGGCATCGGAGGGGTGTGAGGGGAAGTGCTTTTAGGTGGGGAGCCCACCCAACGTTTTAAACCCTTATCTTCCCTTCTCTCCCCATGGCCACGGCATACGACGTGCCAGGGCAGTTGCTGGTGGAGGAGCTTGCCAGGGAGCTTCAGGGCATCATAGAGATGCCTGGATGGGCCCGCTTCGTAAAAACAGGCCCCCACAAGGAGAGGCTGCCCCAACAAGAAAATTGGTGGTTCATAAGGGCTGCAGCAATAATGAGGAGGCTCTACCTTAACGGGCCTGTGGGGGTTGCCCGCCTGAGAACGTATTTTGGCGGTAGAAAAAATTATGGCTCGGCCCCCGAGCACCACGTGGATGCGGGCGGTAAAATTATCAGAACGATCCTCCAACAGCTGGAGGAAAAGGGTTTGGTGGAAAAAGATAAGAAGGGGAGGAAGTTAACGCCGAAGGGGATTTCGCTTGTGGATAGGGTGGCGACAAAAATAAGGAGAGGGATGGATAAGGGGAGGAAGGATGGAAAGGGATGAAAAGCAGGCATACCTCGCAAGGCTCCAGCTAAAAATAATGCTGAAGAATGCCCTCACCAAGGAGGCCTATGAGAGGCTGGAGAGGGTAAAGATGGCCAACCCCGAGCTCTACTCAAGGGCGGTGCAGAGCGTCCTCTATATGCACCAGACGAAGGGTCAGAAGGTAGACGAGGCAACGCTGCTCGCCCTCCTTAAGAGGCTGAGGGGGGAGAAGAGGCAGACAAAAATAAAGATATTGAGGAAGTGAGAGCATGGCCCGCCACAAGGATGAAAAACTTAAGCAACACCTCGCTTCGTTTAGGAAGAAAAGGAAAAGGCCTCCCGTGTGGGCATACGCCCGCTCCAACAAGCGCCTCTACATCAGGTTCCAGAACATCCACTGGAGGCGGACCAGCTTCGGCAGAAGGATAAGGAGGCTGATAGAATGATGTTCGTGGTCCCCCTGAAGAAGGCGTGGAGGAGAAAGAGGCACAGGAGGGCGGAGGCGGCCATGAAATTTTTAAAGGCCTTTATAGCCCGTCACACCAAGACACCCCCAGATCTTGTAAAAATATCTAATAAGGTAAACGAAGCTATCTGGAGGCACGGCATGAACAGTCCCCCAAGAAAATTAAGAGTAGTTGTGGAGAAGAAAGATAACTTTGTGATTGTAGAGCTCCCAGGTGATAGGGGTGCTCGCAAAGAGGAACCTAATGAAAAATCCTAACATAGGCCTCCACGTAGTGGCCACAGAGGGCTATGTCCTCCTCCCAGACCACGTCCGCGAGAAGGACGTGGAAACCTTCTCAGAAATCCTCGGTGTCAGGCCCCTGGTCACAAGGATATCTGGAACGTCCCTCCTCGGTGTTTTTGCAGTGGGCGGAAAGGATTTTATTATACTGCCATGGATAGCAGAGGGAGATTCTGAAAAGTTTAAAAAGGAGGGCATAGAGGTGTTCATACTCAGGGATAGGGTGACGGCCTTGGGAAACCTCATAGCCCTAAACTCCCGGGGGGCCCTCATATCCGAGGAAATATCCCCAAGGGCCAAAAAGGAGCTTGAGGACTT
>CAYZKO010000033.1:0-5533 GCA_964479315.1 uncultured archaeon | reverse complement strand
GCTCGAAGAAAAAATCCCCACTGATACAGAGACTCATGGAGGCTGAGGGCATACCCGACGGAAGAAAAAGAATTCTCCTGTATTGGCTAATACCGTACTGGGCCAATGTGGAGGGTAGGGAAGTGGAGGAGGTTGTGGAGCTTGCTAGGGAGTGGGTTGCCCGCCAGGGAGGGCGCGTCTATGACTCCTGGCTCCGCTCCGACGCCCAGAACGTCAAGGCCAAAGGCATAAGGCCCTGGAGCCTGGAGAAGGTTTCTAAGGTGGATCCGGAGCTTATAAAAATATTAAGAGAGGTGGGGATACTTGGATAAGCTTCTGCAGGACGCAATAAAGGAATTCTACAGGAGGCATATCCCACCGCCCCCACCTGAGGTGGAGAGGAGGGAGTTTGGCTACAGCCTCACCTTTGGGACGAAGATAGAGAAGCGCCACGTCTCCTTCGACTCCAAGGGCCTGAGAAGATTTCTCCAGGAGAAAGCCCCCTTCTACATCTCATACTCCGTCGGCTACTTTAAATTTCCATCAGAGAGGCCAATGGAGAACAAGATACAGCTCGGCTCAGACCTGGTGTTTGAGTTTGACGCCGATGAGGTGGGCCTCTTTTCTGACAAGGACTTGTGGAGGTGCGAGAAGTGTGGAAAAATATTTTCCAAGCCTGGAACCCACTGTGGAGTACCCCTCAAGCCTATCCTTTTTCCCGATCCCGTAAGGGACGAGAGGCTGAGAGAGATGGTGGCCTCCCTTGTGGAGGAATTTTTGATAGGGGAGCTCGGGGTGGACAAAAAATATATTTCTATTAACTTCTCCGGAGACAGGGGCTACCACATACACATACGCGACCCCTCTCTGAGAGATCTGCCAAAGGAGGCCCGTGTTGAGCTTGCAGAATACGTTACGGGCCAGTCTATCAATCCAAAGTACTTTTTCAGCATTGATGCAAGGGGCAGGCTTGTGGGCCCCAGGCCCTACATGGGGGGCTGGCCAGGGAGGCTTGCTAGGGCGGTCATAAAAATATTAGAGGAGGAGAGGGAAGAATTTCTGAGGCAGGCGGGCCTCGATAAAAGGAGGATAAAGGTTCTCATGGCGAGGGCCAAGAATCTGGTGGAAAGCATAAAGAAGGGGCTTTGGCCCGCCTCCTCCCTCGTGCCCATGGAGGTGTGGGCCTCTGTGGTGAGGCTCAGCGCCCCCCTCTCGGGCTTTACCATCGATACGGCCACCACCGTGGACATCCACCGCCTCATCCGCCTCCCAGGCTCCATCCACGGCACCACGGGCCTCCAGGCTTGTCCCGTGAAGAGCATAGAGGCCTTTGATCCCTATAAAGAATGCGCCGTCCTCTCCAAGCGCCCCGTAACCCTGAACATCGAAAGAGCTCCTGAGTTCTGCCTCGGCGACGAATGTGTGGGCCCCTTTGAGGGGACCACCACCTCCCTACCCCTTTATGTGGCTTACTTCCTTATAGGAAGGGGGGTTGCCCAATGGTCCTTGACTTCGAACGGGTGAAGGACGTCCATCTCTCAGAGAAAAATTCAACTGACCTCACTCCCCTACCTCCCGACTTCTATCCCCTCCTCCAGACGCTCCTGGAGGATCTGAAGCGGAGGACGAGCGCCTCCCTCGACCCCCAAACCCTCTACACCTACCAAAATCTCCTCCACCTCTCAAAGGAGATAGTCTTCATCCGCTCCCAGAAAGTGGTGAAGATGGCCATTGCAGACGCCTACAGGGGCGCCGAAACCCCCCTCGAGAACGCCGTGGACTGGGAAAGGGAACTTTACTACACTGTAAAGCGCTACGTTTCCAGGGCCATCGCCAAGCTCACGGGGGAGGACTACCTCGTGCGCGTCAGGTTCTTAACCGATACCCCCATCATTGTGGGCCCAGACTTAAAAGAGTATGGCCCCTTTAGGGCGGGGGAGGAGGTTCCCCTGCCCAGGGAGGTGGCGGATCTCCTGGTGAGGGATGGAAAGGCGGAGGTGATAGAATGAAAACAATTCCAACCCCGAGATCAAGGTTTGTGAGGGTGGAATGTCCCAAGTGCGGCCACATCCAAATAATCTTCGACAGGGCGGCCACCGTGGTGAAGTGCCAAAAATGTGGTGAGGTCCTGGCGGAGCCCACGGGGGGCAAGGCCCGCATCTACGGTAAGGTGGTGGAGGTGCTCACGTGAATCCAGAGGTAAACGACTATGTGGTTGTTAAAATAACCCAGGTCATGCAGTACGGTGCCTACGCAGAGCTTGAGGAGTTCCCCGGCTGGAAGGGCTTTATCCACATTTCCGAGGTGGCCCCCCATTGGGTAAAAAATATTAGGAGCCATGTAAAGGAAGGACAAATAAGGGTTGCCAAGGTCCTGAGGGTTTATCCCGACAAGAAGTCGGTGGACCTCTCCCTGAAGAGGGTTAGCAATGCTATGGCAAAAAGGAAAATGGAGGCGGTGAGGAGGGCCAAGAGGGGAAAACACCTTATGGAGCTTGCTGCAAAAATAAGCGGCAGGGACCCCTCTGAGATAATACCCCTTATTGAGGAGGAATACGGCGATCTCTTTGAAGTGTTTGAGCAGGCGGCCCTCCACGGAGAGAAGGCTTTGGAGAAAATACCTGAGGAGTGGAGGGCCGCCATCCTCTCCGTGGCGAACAAGTATATTGAGGTGCCGAGGAAAAAAGTTATGGGGGAGGTGGAGGCGGTTGTTCCTGGGCCGAGGGGTGCACAGCTCCTGAGAAAGGCCTTTGAGGAGGCCAAGGAGCTCGTGAAGGGGGTGGAGGTGAGCGTCTATACCTCTGGGGCACCGAAATATATTGTGGAGCTTGTTGCTCATGATTACAAGGTGGCTGAGGGGGAACTAAAAAAGTACTGTGATAAGGTGGTTGAGAGAATAGAGAAATATGGCGGCAGGGCCCTCTGGCGGAGGTTGAAGGCATGAAATTTCTCATGAGGAAATGTCCGGTGTGTGGAAGATATACCCTTAAGGACATATGCCCTGTGTGCGGCTCTCCCACCGTGAGCGCCCACCCTCCAAGGTTTTCACCCGTGGATAAATATGGAGAGTATAGAAGAAGGGCAAAGAAGGAATGGGGGCTCTTGGATGTTTAGGCTCAAGGAGCTGGAGAAGGTAGAGGCCGAGATACTGGTTACGGGGCTGCCTGGGTTTGGTAGGGTCGGACACGTGGCGGCAGCCCACATCATAGAAAAGTTATCGCCAAAGAAGGTGGCTGTCCTCCACTCCCATTATTTTCCTCACGTCGTTGCCGTGGACGACAAGGGTGTCCTCAGACTCCTCAACAATACATTTTATTATGTGGAGGCGGAGAGGCCCTTTATCCTCGTTACTGGGGATGTCCAGCCCTCCATTGCCCCCAACGCCTCTCCACACCCCCAACACGCCTATGCGGAGTTTATGCTGGGCTATGCCCTCTCCCACGGCGTAAAAGAAATATACACGATGGCTGGGCTCGCCGTGGGCCCCTCCCGCTTTACCCAGGGGACGGGGGTTGTGTGCGCCGCCACAGACGAGGAAACCATGGAAAAATTAAGGTCCTTTGGGTGCGAGCCTGATAAGGGGGGCTCCATCTCGGGAATTGCTGGCCTGTTGCTTGGCTATGCCAGGGAGGAGGGCCTGAGGGGAGCATGTATTATGGGGAAGACGGCGGAGCAGATGACGGCCCACGGCGATCCCGGTGCAGCCGCAGAGGTGCTCAAGATACTTGGAAAAATAGTGGGGCTGGAGATAGACCTTTCTGACCTGATAGAGGCCAATAAGGAGATAGAAAAGGTCGTTAGGGGGATGCTTCTGCCCCCAAAGGAGGAGAGGGAGCAGCGCCCCGAGAAGCTGGACTACATCATTTAGTGGAGGATTTTTCCGCGGCAGGAAGCATGCTTTGGTAGGCTGGTAGAAGATAGGTTATTCTTCTTGATAAGTTAGCAAACTGAAGAGCCAGCGGGAGCAAAGGTGTGCAAGCTGTAAATGGAACGTTAGCAGGGGTTATGAAGGAATTTTTTTGCGCTGCGCAAACCTCCCCATGCCCCCATCAGTTTCCAACCCACCTCCTCAATCCCCTTATTAAGGATTAAGGTGGGAAGATGGAGCTGACCTACGATCCTGATGCTGATGCCCCCTACCTCAGGCTCGGGAGGGGTAAAAGTAGAGAGCAGGGAGATCGAGAATGGTGTTATTGTCGACTACGATGAAGCAGTAATGTGATCAGCATCGAGATCTTAGATGCTAAGAAATTGTGAGCGATAGGTATTTCAAACTATGGGACGCCACATGGTTAAATAAATTTTTATAGCCGACGCATCTCCTCTGCACCGTTCGAAATCCTAATAAAATACCTTAGCCCTCACCTAAGACCACCTCCACATCGCTCAAAAGGGATAAAAGTCTTAAAACTGAGTGGAGGGCGGCCCTGGCTGCTGTGGGGTCGTGGGCCTCTATTTCTACGCGCTTCTTACCCACCAGAAATTTAAACCTGTTAGATGGGGTGAGGTCAGCCCTTATGGAGTCTATCACAACCTCTGCATCGTCGGAGAGTATTTCAACCACTATCTTTATTTTTTGAGTGTGCTCTGCGCCTTCAGTTTTGCGGGTATTTCGTCCCATCCTCTCACCGTGAAGAGGGGGCCCACATTGGCACCTTCATACACAAATGAGGCCCTCCCTTTTATTTCCCTTAGCACAACCGCCTCCCCCTCTATAGGATACTGAAAGACCTTCCTCAGCGGCTCGTGGTAGAGGTCTCCCTCCACCACCAGGCTTTCCCCCTCATTCTTTTCACATCCCACCTCTCTGCATAATTTAACTCCGCTTATATAAATTTGTAAGCCCCAGCGGGGCTCCCTGAAAACCTCTATGGATCTTATAAGGGAAGGGTTGCCCTTCGTCTCCCCCACTATTAGAACCCTAAGGAACCCCTGGCGAAAGGCCAGCTCCACAATATCCCAAACGCTCCCCTTCCCCCTGTTCACATATTTAGAGTGGGGGAGCGCCCGCTGCAGATCTTTGCAAAAGGAACGGGTCCTCCTGCCTGGCTTCCTGCTCGTGGTTATGAGGATCATATTGCCTTGACCACCTTCACAACGGGGGCCCTCGTCTTGAGTATTATTTTGCTACCGCAGTATGGACACCTCACAATCCCCCTCGGGAACTCCTCAAATTTTCTTTTACACACAGGGCACATGTACATGCTCTCAGCCTCCCAGTATCTTCAGGACCTCCCTTCTCACCGACGTCTCCGGCACGTAGGCACCACCTGCAAATTTATAGCCACATTTACTGCATACCCATATGCCTGTGCTAACCCTCCTTACAGCCCTAGCCCCACAACGAGGACACCTGTGAAGAGCCCTCTGAACCCTCTCTATTTCGATGATCTCCTTTCTTATTTTTAAACCGTAACGCGGGCCGAAGCGTCCAGCTGGCCCAACCTTCTTGGTCCTACCACCCATCCACAGCCCCCCTAACCTTCTTCCTCAGCTCCCTACTCTTTTTAATACTTTCCTCCACCATGAAGGAAATTTCCCCCTTCGTGAAGGAT
>CAYZKO010000032.1:0-5533 GCA_964479315.1 uncultured archaeon | reverse complement strand
CACACTCCTCTCCTCTGGTTTTTTGCCCCATGGCCCCTCAGGCTCCTCGGCCCTTATGAATAATTTCCTTTCGCCCTCCCACGGGAACTTCAAGCCATCTCCTCCAGAAACTTCTTGGGATCCACCCTTTCGCCCGTGGGAAGAAGATGCCTTTTATTAAATTTCCTCTCCTTTATGCCCCTCCCCACACCCTTCACAAAGATATCGTCCAGCACCTCCGTCACCACAATCTTTTTGCCTGCATGCCTCCCCGCCGTCACGATGCACACACTTCCTACATCGATCATCCTTCCAACCTCCTCAGGGCAACCTCCACGTAGGGCCTCATTTTTATGTCAACTGTTTCCTTGTCCTTCAGGCCCTGTTTGATATAAAATGCAGTTTCTATAACCTTTCTTGCGCAGTGGGAGCAGAGGGTTCCACCAAATATTCTCTCAGGCCTCCTCTCGCTCTTGGAGAGCTTCCTCACCTCTGAGGGCCTGAGGCCGTGGGGAACGCCGTGGAGGGGCCTCCCGCAGATGGCACACACATGCTTGGATGTTTTTGGCTTGCGATAGTGGTAGACAGTCCTCCCTCCAGGGGTCCTCACCGCCACGCGCCTGAGCCTGCGGAGGTGGGGGGCCACCATGCGGTGTTAAAGGGGCGGCGAAGGGTTATATATGTTGTGGTGTTAGCAGGTGCTAAGGGGGAGTGATGGGCATGGCATGGACAAAATAATAGCCAGAGCGAGATTTTGTTAGATACGTGTCTGAAAAGTGTTCTGGCGGATTTACCTTGATTTTTATGCCGTGGCCTGGGAGATAGATCGTTGCTTTAATACTCCTTGAAAGTCCTGTAAGGAGAGGGATGAAGAGGGATCTGTTACCCCTTGCTATGAGCCCCTTTGCCTCGGTGAGAGTGTAGGGGCGCGGCTTTCCCTGGAGATCGGATACAATAATTAGTTTGTTTTGTCTGCCCAGGGCGGAGAGCCGATATAATTTGTTGCCCGGTCCCCTGAAGACTATTATGGAGATGTGGTCCCTTCCTCCTCCGCCGTGCACGAGGCTATGCACCACAGTTCTTCCATACGTCCCCAGGGGGCTGTGGCAGCTATAGATTTTCTCAAGGGCCTCCAGCTCTTTTAAAACATCGCCCGTCGAGACCGTCCACTCCTCCATGGTATACGAGCCCACCGGTCTGCCGTGCTGGGGTCTCTCCCCTTTAATAATATTTTTCAATTTCTCCCTCCCCTCCTCGTCCAGGACTGCCAGGGCAGGTCCGAGGTAATAAAATTTCTTTGAGTGGGGGCCGAGGTGGGGATGGGCGAGGAGGGCCCTCGTTATTTTAAAAGCCCCGCTCTTCGAGGGACTTTTCAACTTAAACATTTCTAAAATATCCTTAAGCCTCTTTTCGACCTCTTCCACCTTCTCCCCGCCTACTATGGCTCTGCTTAGGGCCCTTACGCCCCCCACATCCCCCCTCTTCAGCGCGGCGGCCAGGAGCTTTTGGAGGTTCTCACAGGAGGAGCAGGCGAAGAGGGCTTCGAAGGGGAAGTTCCAGAAGGTTTCTAACCACTCAGGGTTCCTGCCAACTAAAACTTCCATCCTGTTTAATATCTCCCTGCCTGTGTCTGTTGCCTCCATGCGCGGCAGGATGGGCTCCAGCCTATCTGCGAGGAAGGGGTCAATCCTGCGGATGTGGTGGAGGCGTCCCAACCTTCCACCCTTAAAAGCTTTGCGCGCCAGGCTATAAGCGTTGATGATGCCGTCCCAGACTGAGGGATGATGAAAAGGGGTAACTACTGAATGTTGTGGGCCCTCCTGAGGTCCTCCTCAAAGGGCTTCAGCTCCTCGGGTATCTCTATTGCAATGGGATCGCTGAAGCGGAGACCCTTTTCCTTCTTGATCTTCCACACTTTGCTGTTGAACTCCCTAATTTTTTCTGTGAACTCAGTAAGATCTGGTATATTTTCTAAGGCCTGCGGGAAGCGCTGGGCATGTATAGACCCTTCTCCATAAAGCTCCCTCCAGATCTTGTCTGTTATGGCGGGGATTATGGGAGCAAGGAGCAGAAGAACATTTTTCAAGACTGTGTGGAGGGTCCAGTGGGCAGCCTCGTCGCCTTCCTTGGCCCTCTTCTTTGTCAGTTCTATGTAGTGGTCTGCAAAAATATTCCAGACGAAAGAGTAAATTCTTCTGGACGCTTTGTGGAAGTCGAAGTTTTTATATGCCTCAATACTTTCCCTTATCAGTTTGTTGAGCTCTGAGAGTATCCATTCGTCTGTGGGGGTTAGGTGGGGCCTCCTTTCTGGATAGGGATACATGGATACGTATCTTGCAACATTCCATAATTTTGTTAGGAACTTGCCTGCGCCAGCTATTTTTTCCTCGTTTATTCTGTAATTTTCGCCAATGGAGGCCTCCATGGCAAACCACAGCCTTGTGGCGTCGGCGCCGTACTTGTTTAAGATTTCCCAGGGGTCTATAAGGTTGCCCAGCCTCTTGCTCATCTTCCTCCCTTCCTTGTCAAGCCCCATACCGTTGATCATCACGTGGGTGAAGGCGGGCTGGCCCGTGAGCTGGAATACGCGGAGAAGGGTGTAGTAAAGCCACGTTCTAATTATGTCGTAGCCCTGGGGGCGTAGGCGCTCCCCCTTCCAAACTTTTTCAAAGAAGTGGGGGTCTCGCTGCCAGCGGGTTATGTATAAAACTGTGACGCTGGAGTCCACCCACGTGTCGAGCACCCTCTTGTCCCCTTCCCATTCGTTGGCTCCACATCTTGGACAGCTCTCCCCAGGCCCCTCCTTCCACGGCCTCCAATATTTTTCTCCGCCCTTCACAAGCCTATAGCCACACTTCTTGCACGTCCACACCGGCACCTCCGTCCCGTAATAGCGCCTCCTTGAGATGGGCCAGTCGATAGAAACGCTGTCTACCCAGTTGAGGAGGTGTTGTCTATATTTTTCTGGGATGAACTTGATACTTTTAGCCAACTTCTTAATTTCTTCCTTGAAGGGAACCTGCTTTATGTAGAATTCCTTCATGGGAATAATCTCCACCGGCGTGTTGCACCTCTCATGGACGGGGACCCTGTGCTTTATTTTTTCTTTGCCGAGTAGGAGCCCCCTCTCCTCCAACAATTGAACAATTCTATCCCTTGCCTCCTTCACCGTAAGGCCCTTGAGGGGACCGGCAGCCTCCGTCATCCTTCCCTCCACGTCTATTAGCCTCACCGGCTCGAGGCCCATCTCCCTAAAGATTTTTACGTCCTCGAGGTCGCCGAAGGAGCAGATGTGGAGGGCGCCGGTGCCGAACTCGGGGTCTGCGGCGGGATGAGGAACGATCTTTACCTCATGGCCATAGAGGGGGACGATGGCGGTCTTTCCGTGGAGGTGCTTATATCTTTCGTCGTCGGGATGGACGAGCACCACCTTACAGCCAGCCAAAAGTTCGGGACGGGTTGTTGCCACAGGTAGTTCTTCACTAGTTTCCTTTACTATATATTTCACGGTATAAAGCCAGCCCTCCACCTCCTTGTATTCGATCTCCGCATCTGCAATGGTGGTTCTACACCTGGGGCACCACGTATTGGGCCTCTCGTCCTCGTAGATAAGTCCTTTTTCCCAGAGGAGCTTGAAGGTGAGCTGTGTGAATTTTCTATACTCTGGGCTGTCCGTCTCGTAGTAGTTTTCGTCGAAGTCCCCCGAGAACTCAAACCTCCTCATTATCTCCTTCATGTTTTCCTTCCACTGGGCAAGCTGCTGCCTGCACATCTCAATGAACTTTTCTCTATCATACTCAAACATTTTTACTCCCGCATACTTTTCCATGTAAAATTCTATCGGCAGGCCGTTGCCGTCCATGCCTATGGGGTAGAGGACGCTGTAGCCCATCATTCTTCTACTCCTTGCCACCATGTCCTGCAGGCTATAACCGAGGACAGCTCCTATATGCCACGAGGCAGAGGGGTAGGGCGGTGGTGTGTCTATCACGAAAACTTTATCCGAGGGCCTAAATTTCCACCAGTCCTCCTCCTGCCACCTCTTTATCATCTCTTCCTCAAATTTTATATCCCACCGCTTCTCCTTTATTTTTGGCTCAAGGGTGTACCCGTCCATCACCCATGCCTATCACCGTTCTTACTTTAGGCGTTAGCCCTATTTAAGCCTTGCTCTTTGAAATAATTTTCCATCTGTTTGATTACGCCCCTCTGGTCAAAGGCTGGTATATTCTCAAATAATTTTATATCATCGTTAATTATAGCATATCTGACCCCGAGGCTGTAGTAACCTCCGGTCTTTTTTGCGTGTGCAAAAAGAGTGATCACCTTTCCCAGTATACCCCTGTGCGGCTCTTTAAAATACTGAGGTGTGTGGCCTCGGAGCACCAGGTGGGATACGTCTCTCCAGCTCCACGGGGGAGGCGGGATCCCCCTTTTAGAGGTATCTAGCGGGTCGGGGTCTGACCAGACAGCGTACATATAATATTCCTTGGGTATCTTCTTTGGGCAAGGCAACCACGCCGGATCTAAGAAGCCATGTACAGCAGTAAATAGTTCAGAGCATGCTACAAGGGGCAGCTTAACGTGTAGCTCCTCATAGAGGCCCAATTCTTTTTCTGTCATCCAGAGGGCTACGTCGTAGGGGAAGGGTCTGCCCGTGTGGAGCAGATGTCCCGGCGGGCCGGGCTCGTGGTTACCTCGCAAAAGTACAATATTATCCCTCTTGAGGAAGAGCCTTAACAGCCCTTCGAGGGTCCTCCTCTGATACCTTCCCCTGTCTGCATAATCCCCTAGGAAGATAACGCTTCCTCCAAACTTTTCTGCCAGGTTCACCGCGGTGGGATCACCATGTAGGTCACCAATGACGAGACATGGGCATTCCGTCTTTACCACAGGTGCCCCTTTAATCACGGAGGCGGCATCTGCCAGGAGCTTTTCCAGCTCCACAATTCTTTCTAAGTGCTTGGTTTAAAGAGAGATGTGACCCCATTTCATGGGCCGGGGTGGCCGAGTGGACAAGGCGCCGGACTCGAGATCCGGTGGGCTCTGCCCGCGTGGGTTCGAATCCCACCCCCGGCGTTACTTTTTTAGAACGTTTCTTTCCTCAGCTTGGTATGGGTCTTGGTTCGAGGTTGAAGATGTGGAAAATGATAAGAGGCGTGAAGAGGCTGGATAAGGAGTCTTTGTATCTCTTGTTGGATCGTTTAAAGAAGGAAAATTCAGAAAGTCTAAGATCTTATCTTGCCAAAAAGTTAGAACCACAGAAACTCGTGGAGGGATTGTTTAATAGAGCAGAGGATAGGGAGCATGCCTTCGGCATTTTGGAGATGCTGGAGTTGGTCCATGGGAAGGAAGGGATACGGGCTGTGGCTGAGAGGCTAAGTAGGTGGGAACACATAACCTCCACCCCACTGGCCTACGCCTACGCCAAGGGCCTTCTAACTTTTCCCCATCTCCTTGAACACACCTCTCCGAGTCTTCTTAAGGATGTGCTTACCCACCTCAACGAGATGAGAGCCGAAAAGGAGCTATCCCCGCTGCTTATAAAATATGG
>CAYZKO010000031.1:0-5776 GCA_964479315.1 uncultured archaeon | reverse complement strand
CACAGAAGGCTTGGCGGTATCCCAGAGATAGACGTGTCCTTCCTCTACCTGAACTATTTCTTCGAGGAAGACGACAGGAAAATAAGGGAAATAGAGGAGAGATACAGGAGCGGGGAAATGCTCACGGGCGAACTCAAGGAGTATGCGGCTAAAAAGATAGCAGACTTCCTTGAGGAGCACCAAAAGAGGAGAGAAAAAGTATTGGACAAGTTTGAAGACCTTCTGGAGGCTTTCAGGCTATCCGAGGACGAGAGGGAAAAGGTCATCAGCTGGGGCAAGTCACTTTAGCACTTCGCTCCACATGGCTACGTGGAGATTGTAGCATACCCCATATACTATAAAATTAAGGACGACGAGGATGGGACGGTAAAGCTCAAGGTCTACATGTATGACATAAAGAACAGGGCCTTCGTGACGGCGTACTACCGAAAGCACAAGCCCTTCCTCGTGATAGAGGAAAAGGACGAGCAGAGGGCCAGAAGAATTATAAACAATAGTGGTTTTGAGGGTGTTATAGGGATAAAAAAAGATCCTAGGGAAGGATACAGTAGGATATATGTTAAGGCCCCCACGCTCGTCAGAAAATTAAGGTCCATACTTAACGAGGCTGGAATAGAGACGTACGAGGACGACATAAAGTATCTCATGAGGGTCATGATAGACGGTGTTATACCGAGCCGCCCCCTCAAGGTTTTCCTCACCAACGTGGAGGAAAGGGAGGACGAGAGGGGGAAGCTCATTAGGGGGGACATCGTCTACATGGAGCCCCTTGGCGACGAGTTTCAGATAGAGAGCGCGCCCGCAATGGCGTTCGATATAGAGGTGGCCCACCCCAAGGAGGTTTTCCCGAAGCCGAGGGAGCACCCAGTTTTTATGATTTCTTCTGTGATAGCCAATGGCGAACAGAGGGAATATTACGTTTACATAAACGCCACGGCCTTTAGGGATGAAAAGCTGCAGAGCTTTAAGGATAAGGAAATAGAGATGGACTACAGGGACGGCAAGGCAAAAATTATATTTTTTAGAAGTGAGCAGGCCATGATTCTTGAGTTTGCAAAGCTTGTAGCCAGGAAAAGAGTATTTTTAATCACTGGCTACAACTCTGACACCTTCGACTGGTGGTACCTCCTTGAGAGGGCGAGGCACCTGGGCATCTACTACGACGTAATAAAATATGTGAGTGGGGCCTTTGATGATGAGGAGCTCAGGATCGTCCCCTTTGACGAAAGGGACCCCTCCTTCACAATGATAAGGCCCCAGTCCATCAAGGATAAGACGGTCTTCGTACCGGGGCGCCTCAATGTGGACCTCTTCCAGCTCATACGCCTCCCCATGTTTAAACCTGTGGTGGGCAACATAACCCCCTTGACGTTAAAAAACGTTGCAGCGGAGTTGGGAATTTTGCCCACAGAGGAGCGTGTCATGATAGACCTGTCAGCCACTGACATGGAGACGGAATGGAAGAGGGACTGGGAGAGGGTCATAAGGTATAACCTGGACGACGCCTACGCCGCCCTGCAACTTGCCTTCTCCTTCCTGCCTCAGATGCTGGTGCTTTCCCAGATAACAAATATACCAATCCAGTTCATTGTGAAGTGGACAAATTCTAAAATTTTAACTGTCCTCTTCGGCATCGAAGCCATGAAGGAGGGCATCCTCATACCCAAGGCGAGGGGAAAGGAAGAGGAGGAAGAGGAGAGCGAAGAGCTCCAGGAGCTGCGTAAGAAGGCAGGAAAGGACGTGCGCTACCGCGGCGCCTTCGTCATACACCCAGATCCCTCCATTATAAAGGATCTGGCCATCCTCGACTTCCAGTCACTATATCCCAACATCATTGTAAATTTTAACATCGGGACTGACTCACTTCTTGGAACTTTCAAGGGTTTCACGAGAAGGGGCGAAGAACTTTACATCGTGGTAGAGGACAGGGGCAAGAAAAGAGAAATTAGATTCGACACAAGAAAGATAAATGTAACACCTTTTGTCTATCACGTCTTCCTCTCCGCCGAGGAAAAGGAAAGCTTCGTCAGGAAGGTTGTCAACAGCATGTTGAAAAATAGAATTGCTATGAAACATGCTGCTAAAAAATTATTTAAGCTGTCTTCGAAATTAGAGGACGACAGCAGGCCATTAGAGGTTGTAATAAAAGAATTTCTTGAGAGGAGTGATTTCCCATATGGCGAGAAGCCCCTCCTGGAAAATATTCTCACAAAACTTCTAAAAAGTTTTGGTAAGAATAAAGAAAGATTTCTTAAGGAGTTGAAGAGCCAAGCAGAAATTATGGACACAAAGCAGACAGCCTTCAAATTCCTTATAAACTCCACCTACGGTGTCCTCGGCTTTGTGAGGTTCAGGTGGTATGAAAAGCGCACGGCGGAGTCCATAACCGCCTATGGAAGGTGGCTCATCATGAGGACAAAGGAATTCTTGGAGAAGGTGGGGTTTGTGGTGGTATCGGGGGACACGGACTCTGTCATGATAGCCCTGAAGGATAATGTGCTTTACAGGAGGGTGGCGGAGGAGGCTAGGCAGTCAAGGGATCAGTATGTGAAGGAGTATGAGGAGGCTAAGGAATTTATTAGGAAGAGGCTGGGCATCTATCTGGAAGATGAGGGCTATGAGATATTTCAGCCCGTGGAGAGGCTCGTTCCCAAGTGGAGGCAGTTCCTTATAGAGAAAATGAGGGAGAAGGGCATCGAAGTAAGCGGTAACGAAACGTTGGAGGAGCTTTACAAGAAGGTGCCCTTCGTGGAGCTTGCCGTATGGATGGGAGATTTTTGCACCTCCCACCTATACAAGCCCTTTAACTTCATCCTGGAATTTGACAAGCACTTCGAGAAGGCCCTATTCTTCATGGCCAAAAACTATGCAGCCCTGTCAAAGGGGAAGCTCAAGCTGAAGGGCCTTGAGGCAAAGAAGAGGAACTTCTCAAAGATAGCAAGGGACGAGCAGATGTTCCTCCTGAAGCTGTTCTTCGACCTCTTTGACTATTTCAAGGCGTTGAAGGAGGGGAGGCCAGACACCCAGAGGATCCCCGAGGAGTATAAAGAGCTTAGGGAGATGTTGGTGGGGGTGGAGTCCTGGAACGACTTCGCAAAGGTGCTGCTAGAATACCTTGACAGGCGCATGGAGAATATTGTGAGGGGCATCTTGAGGGGGGACTATCCCATTGAGCTCTTCGTCCGCTACACAGAGCTCGGAAAAAATTTGGATGAGTACGACTCCAAGGGATCGGCAGGGGTGTATGCGGCGGAGGCTGAGATGAGGGAGTTCCCCGAGGTAAAATATGTTAAGGGAGACAGAATACCCTGGGTATATGCTCTTGACCCAGATCTCGTGGGAAAGAAAAAGGTTACAAAATCTATGTTCGCAAGGACCGTGTCCCACGTCATAAGAAAGGGTCTAAAAATTTATCCGATACCATACATCGAGGAGGTGGCCGGGAGGTATGACAAAATCCTCTACCTCTTTGATATAACCACGAACCCCTCCAAATTTATGAGGCTTGTGAACGGCACTTCAAGAACTCTGGACACTTTTGTAGAGGCGGTAGAGGAGGTCCCACAACACCCCAAAAGGGCAACGCTCCTTGACTACGTCCAGCCGGAGCCCCCGCGGAGGAGGGTGACCATAGAAGATTACTTTTAGGGGGTGCCAGCTTTTTAAGTGCTACTGCCCCCTTTCCTTCCCATGGACAAGGGGGAGCTGAGGAGGGTGTTTGAGAGGGAGTGGGAGAAGCACTACAACCTCGAATTTTTCAAGGAGGAGGGGTTTGTGAGAAAGAGGTGCCCCTGCGGAAAATATTTTTGGACGCTCGATCCTGAGAGGGAGCACTGTGGGGAGCCGGAACATACGGGCTATACCTTTGTGGGAAAGAGTATAGGTAGATACAGGGACTACATAGGGACGTGGAAGGAAATGGCTAAATTTTACGAAAGGTTCGGACACACAGTTGTGGACAGGTACCCCGTGGTGGCCCGCTGGCGCGACGATCTCTATTTTACCATCGCCTCCATTGCCGTTTTCCAGCCCTACGTTGTGAGGGGGGAAGTAGAGCCCCCCGCCAATCCCCTCCTCATCCCCCAACCCTCACTCCGCTTCACGGACGTAGAAAACGTGGGGCTCACGGGCAGACATTTTACTTCCTTCGTCATGGTGGGCCAGCACGCCTTCAACAGGGAGGAAAGGGTGGTGTGGAAGGAGGAGGCCATACGCCAGATCTTTGAGTATATGACAAAGGAGGTGGGGATACCCCCAGAAAGCATTATCTTTCACGAGGATGTGTGGATGGGGGGTGGTAATTTCGGACCTTCCATAGAATATTTTGTGGAAGGGTTGGAGCTGGGTAACATCGTTTTTATGCAGTATGAGGAGGGGCAACCGCCAAGGGAATTGAGTATTAAAGTATTGGACCACGGCATTGGCCTCTCCCGCTTTGCGTGGATAAGGAGTGGCAAGCCCACGCCCTACGACGTCGTCCTCCCCGCCACCGTGGAATATTTGAAGAAGATTGTGGGGGTGGAGGTGGAAAAGGGGAAGTTGCTAAAATTTATAGAGGTGGCTGGACGTTACGAGTTTGAAGAGGACCCCCTCCACACCCTCAGGGAGATAGAAAAAATAGTTGGAAACTTTGTGGAGGAATACCTACCCCTTGCAGATGTTTACATTATAGCTGACCATGCCAAGACGCTCCTCTTCGCCATAAACGATGGAGCATTCCCCTCCAACGTTGGGGGCGGCTACAACCTCAGGGTGTTGGCAAGAAGGATTTTCTCCATCCTCCAGAGGAGGGGCTGGGACATAGACTTTCACGAACTCTTCACCACCATCGCCCACGATCAGCGGCTTTTCCCAGAGTTGAAGGAAGGGGTGGAACTGGCGGCTGAGGTGATGGAAGAGGAGAGGAAAAAATATATAGCAACGCGGGAGAGGGGGAGAAGAAAACTTTTAACCATAGTTAGGAGGGGTGGGCTTACTCCAGAAGGGATGAAGCTCCTGTATGAAAGTTATGGGGTCACCCCGGAGGATGCCAGGGAGTTCCTCCGCGAGGAGGGCCTGGATGTCGAGATTCCTAACATTTATCACCTCCTCGAGGAGCCAAGAAAGAAAAGGAGAGAAAAGGAAAGAATTATAGACGTTGAGGGACTTTCCCCCACAGACCTCCTCTACTACAAGGACCCCTATCTCTTTGAGTTTGAGGCCAAGGTGGTGGACGTAAGGGAAGGGTGGGTGATCCTCGACCGCACCGCCTTCTACCCCGAGGGAGGGGGCCAGGAGGCAGACAGGGGTTTCATCAACGGGGTGGAGGTGGTGGACGTACAAAAGGTAGGCGGTGTGGTTCTCCACAGGGTGTCTGATCCCCACAAATTTAAGAAAGGGGATAGGGTGAAGGGAATTGTTGATGGTGAGAGGAGGAGGGCCCTCATGCGCCACCACACAGCAACCCATATCATACTTGCCGCCGCCAGGAGGGTGCTGGGGAGACATGTATGGCAGGAGGGGGCCCACAAGAGCCCTGAAAAGGCCCATATAGATATTTCCCACTTTAGGAGGATAACGGAGGGGGAGCTGGCGGCCATTGAGAGGGAGGCCAACAGGATCGTCATGGAAAATAGGCCCATTAGGACATTCTTCATGGATAGAGGTGAGGCGGAGAAGAGGTATGGCATAACAATTTATCAGGGCGGTGCAGTGCCCGGGAAGAGGCTAAGGATCGTGGAGATAGAGGGGGTGGATGTGGAGGCGTGTGGGGGTACCCACGTAAAATATACGGGCG
>CAYZKO010000030.1:0-5877 GCA_964479315.1 uncultured archaeon | reverse complement strand
GGCTTTATAGTCCACCCCTCCATAGATCCCAACGACATGGCCTTCCTGGAGGAGCTCTTTGGCGTGCGGGGGGAGAGCACCACCGTTAACTTTGGAGATCCCTTCGTGAAGACAGGGGTGGTGGCCAACTCCAAGGGGGTCATAGTGGGGGAGGACACCTCCCCCGTGGAGCTCATGAAGATAGAGAGCGCGCTGGGGGTGGAAGCATGAGGTTTGTGGTGGAGGGCTGGTTTGTGAAGAAGGGGAGAAAATTTAAGTTCAGGAAGGAAGTGGAGGCGCGTAGCGATAAGCTCGCCCTGGAGAAGGTCCTCTCCCTCATAGGCTCCAACCACAAGGTGAAGAGGAGGCATATACATGTCCAACGCATCCAAGAGGCCTGAGGAGAGGCTGTTGGTGGTGGAGGCGAGGCTGGCGGAGCTTGAAAGGCTAAGGGAGGAGATGGAGGGTGCAAAGGCAGCTGTAAGGGTAGGAAAAATTATAATCCCCCTGGGTGGGGGTGTGGTGGCCCTTGCGGAGATAAAGAAGTGGCTGGTTGATGCGGGGGGAGTAATATATATAGAGAGCCCTGAGCTCTTGGAGAGGAGGCTCCAGAGGGTTAATCAGGAAAAGGAGAGGCTGCTAAAGGAAAGAGAGAAATTGTTGGGGGAGTTGAAGGGGAATGCTCCTTAAAAAACTTTTTTCCCTCCTTGGGAGAGATCCCTTAAGGGAGCTTGAGGAGAGAGAGATGGATTTACTCGATGCTGGGGTGTCCTTCTGGGCGTTAGAAAAATTAAAGGAGGGCTTATCAGATAAGGACCTGCAAGGGGCCCTTAAAGATATTTTAATGGACGGAAGGGTGTCCGATGAAAGAATCTTCCTGCTTGTGGGGACCAACGGCTCAGGAAAAACAACAACGGCTGCAAAGATGGCAGCCTACTTCATGGAGAGGGGGGAAAGGGTGGTGGTGGCAGCGGCAGACACCTTTAGGGCAGGCAGCATAGAGCAGTTGGAGGAACTAAGCAAGGAGGTGGGTTTCAAGCTAGTAAAGAAGGGATATGGGGTAGATCCAGCCGCTGTTGCCTATGAGGCTGTGAGGGAGGAGGGAAAAGTTATAATAGATACTGCGGGCAGGCAGGAGGTAAGGATTGACCTTATGGAACAGCTCAAAAAGATAAAGAGGGTGGCAAAGCCCGATCTAACGCTTTATGTGACCGACGCCACCCAGGGCCTGAGCTCTGTGGAGCAGGCCAGGGGCTTCGATAGGGAGGTGGGCATAGACGGGTTTGTTGTCACGAAGTTGGATGTAGATGAGAGGGGTGGAGTTATCTTATCCCTCTGCGCCGAGCTCCAAAAGCCCGTATACTTTGTTTCCTGGGGCCAGGGCATAAGGGAATTTGGGCCCTTTGATAAAGAAAGCTATATAAAAAGGTTGTTGGAGGATTAGCCGTACCTCCACCTGAGCGCCTCGCCTATGCGCTCAAGGGCAAGGATGTAGGCCCCCTCCCTTAATCCAGTAAGGTCCTGGGCCCTTTCCCTGACATCCCTGTAGGCCTTGGTCATTTTCTTCCTCAATTTTTCCTTCACCTCTCTTTCCTCCCATCTCTCCCCAGTTCTATTTTGTACCCACTCGAAGTAGGAAACCGTCACTCCCCCTGCATTGGCGAGCACGTCAGGGATGACAATTACTCCCTTCTCCTGGAGGATTCTGTCGGCCTCTGGTGTTATGGGGCCGTTGGCAAGCTCAAGTATGACCCTGGCCTTTATGTTCCTAGCATTCTCCTTGTTGATAACATTTTCTACAGCGGCAGGAACAAGCAGATCCACATCAAGCTCCAGTAACTCCCTGTTGGTTATTTGCTTGGCATCATAGCCCACCACACTCCCTTTCTCCCTCTTTACCCTTATCACCTCCTCTACAGCGAGGCCCTCCTCGTCCATAACGCCCCCCTTGGAGTCGCTCACCGCCACCACCTTTATCCCCATGGACTGAAGGAATAGGGCGGCGTGGGAGCCGGCGTTGCCGAAGCCCTGAACCGCAGCGGTCTCTATTTTCCCTACATCCTTCATGGCCTCTTCCAGAACAAAAATACCTCCAAGGGCGGTGGCTACACTCCTCACATGCGAGCCCCCTAATATTATAGGTTTCCCTGTTATCATGCCGGGCTCCCTTCTCCCCACAAGGGTCTCGTATTCGTCCAGCATCCAGGCCATTACCTGGGCGTCTGTATAGACGTCTGGGGCAGGAACATCTTTATCTACCCCAAGCACCCCCCAGAAGGCCCTTACATACGCCCTGCTGAGGCGCTCAAGCTCTCCCCTGCTGAGCTCCTTGGGGTTTACTGCAACCCCTCCCTTGCCGCCACCGTAGGGCAGATCCATCACGGCATTTTTTATCGCCATCCAAAAGGCCAGCGCAGTAACCTCCTCCTCACTAACCGATGGATGGAATCTTATCCCCCCTTTAGCAGGGCCGAGGGCCGTGTTGTACTCCACCCTGTAGGCCTGGAAGGTCTCCACGGACCCATCGTCCATTTTTATGGTAAGGGAGGCCTTGTGAACCCTTTCCGGCTTTGACAATATTTTTATCATCCATTTCTCCACGTTTGCTTTTTTACCAACCCTTTCCAAAAACTCCACTATCTTCCCCATCATGGGAACCACCGTTAACGGTGTTAATAGAAAAGCATAAAAAGGTTTACTCGAGTGTAATGGAGCCCGTCGGACAACTCTGGGCAGCCGTCCTCACGATCTCCTCGTCCTTCTCGTCCACCACCTCCTTCTTGGGCACGCTCTTGCCCTCTTCGTCCAGCTGAAAATAGTCTGGCGCCAGGGCCACACACACACCACATCCTATGCACGTTTCCCTATTTATCTTTATTTTCATCCTTCTCACCTCCCACCCCAAGCTTTGCCTTGGCCTCCTCAGACATCATGTGGGTGCCCCAAGGGGGATCGAAGGTGATTTCTATGTTCACATCTTTAAAACCCAGCGCCTTCACCGCCTCCTCCGCCTGGGAGATCACAAGGGGTCCCCAGGGGCAGAAGGGCGTTGTGAGGGTCATAACAATCGTTGCCACATCCCCGTCAACCCTTATGTCATAAACAAGACCCAGGTTTATTATATCCATCCCGATCTCTGGGTCTACAACTTTTTTCAGCGCCTCCACAATTTTCTTGGCCTCTCCCTCCACCTCCTCCTCCGAGTGGATGGGCACCCCCTAATGGGAGGCGCAAAGCTTAAAGGTCAAGCACAACCTGGGCGTACTTCCTCCCCTCCCTCTCTCCCACTTCAAGCATGTGATAGGAGACCGCTTTGACATCAGAGCGGGGATTGTGCTCCCTTCTTATCTTTTCTCCCCACACAGACCCCACCACCTTCCACCCTGGAAATACTTGAATATCAAAGCGGGAGAAGGCGAGCCCCTCGGCGTCCTTAAGGATGAGCAGTTCGTTTAAAAAGTCAACAAGGAGGTCTTCAAGCGTTTCCGCCGATAGCTCGATCTTTCTTTCCACAAGGGGCCTCACCTTATCGATATCTATCATGGCGGCGAAGAGGGCCTTCCCCATGGCGGCAAAGACCTCCCCCCACGTCCTGCCGTAGGCCCTCACAATAATGTCCGCCGTGTGGCTCCCAAACTCATACACTTTTTAATAATGTGGCCACATCCTTAAAAACATGGTGCGGTGGAGGGTGCTGGGGGGCCCCTGGAGGGAGGAGGAGGCCGCCACTGTAAAAGAAATTATGGAAAAGCACGGCCTCAGCTTTGAGGAATATGTGCCCACTGTAAACGGGAAGGTGGCAACTCCTGACGTGGAATTAAGGGAGGGAGATGAGGTAACGTTTGTGCCTGTGGTCTCGGGGGGTTAAGATGGACAAAGGAATTGACGAGCTCCTAAATAAAATAAAGGTTGTCGTGCAGGAGGACAACATCAGTGATCTTAAGAGGTTTGTCAACCACCTATTGGCCCAGCGCATGCACCAGGAGGCTGAGCACTTCCTGAGGGGCCTCCTCACCTTTGCAACAGAGTTTCCCATGGTTACGAGGGCCTTAGACTTTTTTAAACTTTCAATACACCGCAAGGAGCTCGAGGCGCTGTGGGCCCTTGAAAACCCCTACCTCAGGGGGAAGGCCCTCCTCGTCATGGCCACCATGGGCCTCTCTGCAAACAACAAGGACGTTGTGGACATAGCTCGCCTCTTTGACGACTACTCCTCCTACCTAAAACTTTATGAGCTCTTCTCGGTTTTCCTGGAGGGCTTAGGCAAATATGTTTCCCCCACCCCTGTGGTGGGGGACGATATAAAAAGGAGGAGGCTCATACACCTCCTTAAGATCATAAAGGAGGCTAATCCCCATTTTATCGACCAGGTGGATCCCCACCTCATAAAGATCATCTCAAGCCTTGAGTTCAAGCATGGAAGAAAAAAGCTCCTCGAGAGCCTCAAGGGAGAAAGCCTCGAAGAGGCGGTGAGGAGGGCCCTCAAGGAGCTTGAGGGCCACGCTCCCCCAGAGGACGTCCACCCCTCTTATCCCCATCCCGAAGACATCCTGGCCCTCAACCTCCGGAAGGAAAATATAAGAGTGCCGGAGATCTACAATCCCGAAGAATTTGAGAAGATAAAGGTAGCTTATGGCATCTCCAAGGCCATGGGCATTAATTACGACGAGGCAGAAAGGCTCGTGGAGCACCATAGGGACCTCGCCACCTACCTCTACCTCACCAAGTCAGGGGAGGAGGAGAAGGAGGTCATCAAGGCCCTCCTCAAGGGAAGGGGGCTCCCCCTCCACATCCGCTACGACCTTTATAAATTTGGGGGGAACATTGAGGCTGCAAAAGTACTGGGGGTCCTTTACAAATTATTTGCCCCCTACATGAGGGGCAAGAGGGTCGACGAGGTGGAGCTCGCCAGAAAGATCTCCCAGGTCATCAGCGACAACCTCCTACACCCCTACTACTGTCCAGAAAAAATAGTGGAGGAAGCAGCTAAGAGGTTAAGGAAACGCCCTTCAAGATAGCCTCCCCCAGGGCCCTGGCAAGGGGTGGTGGGACAGATTCGCCCACCATGTTATACTGCCTCTCAAGGGGGCCGAGAAAAATATGGTTGTCCGGATATCCCATGAGCCTGGCATGTTCTCTTGGGGTTAAGAGCCTGCCCTCAAAGGGGTGTATGAAGCGGGAGGAGCCCATGACCACGGGGGCCACCTTGAAGGGATGGAGCTTTATGTAGTTCCTTACGGTACGCTTAGCTCCTTTAAAATAAGTTAGGGCCTGACCCCAATGCAGTTTCCAAGCCCTCTCCTCCATCCTCTTAGAAAGGGCTGCAGGAACATGGTTTGGAATACCCTCATCCGGGGGAGGGAGGTCGCCCAGCACCTCCCACACCACCTTAGGCCTCCCCCTCCTGGGCTTTAATTTTATGTTCGAGAGGAAGACGCGGCGCCTCCTGGAGGCGGTGCCAAAGAACTCCGCATCGAACACATGGAACTTCACCTCATATCCCACCCTTCCAAATTCATACCTCAAGGCCTCCTTGAGGCCGTCTTCTATTATGCCGACTACATTCTCCATCAAAAATACCTCTGGCTCCATATCCCCCACCAAACGGATGAAGTGCAGTGTAAGTCTTCCTCTGGGATCCTCGTAGAGCCTCATGAGGGGGTCCTCAAACCTGCTGGCGTTGGCGGAAGTGAAGGCCTCGCAGGGGGGCCCGCCCACCACCACCTCGACACGCCCAATCCTTTCCAGGATCTCCTGGGCGTGGAGCGTCCTCACATCCCTCTCCCACACCACAACACCAGGGAAATTTATCCTATACGTCTCAGCCTCCCAGTGGCCCACCTCCACAGCCCCAACAGGCCTGAGTCCAGCCTCTGCAAGCCCTCTGCTAAAGCCTCC
>CAYZKO010000029.1:0-5938 GCA_964479315.1 uncultured archaeon | reverse complement strand
GGCAAGGTTCATTCTCTCGTGCAACTACTCCTCAAAGATAATAGAACCTATACAGTCCAGGTGCGCCCTCTTCAGGTTCAAGCCCCTCACGGACGAACAAATAAAGGAGAGGCTGAAATATATTGCTGAGAATGAAGGGCTGGAGATAGACGAGGAGGCCCTCAAAGCGCTTGTCTACATTGCAGAGGGGGATATGAGGAGGGCCATAAACACCCTGCAGGCGGCGGCAGCCCTCTCCAATAAAATAACAGATGAGTTGGTATACCAGATAGCCGCAAGGGCAAGGCCCCAGGAGCTCAAGAAGATGATGGTGGCTGCCCTTCAAGGTAAGTTTTTCGAGGCCAGGGAGATGCTCAATAAGCTCATGATAGATTATGGCATGAGCGGAGAGGATATTATAAAGCAGATGCACAGGGAGGTCTTCTCCCTTGACGTGCCGGACAAGGTGAAGGTGAAGCTTGTGGACCTCATAGGGGAGTACGAGTTTAGGCTTGTGGAGGGGGCCAACGAAAGGATACAGCTGGAGTCGCTGCTGGCCCAGCTCCTGCCCCTGGGGAGGGAGGTATTTTGAGATATGTGATTTCCCTTGGAGGCTCGGTGCTGGGCTTTCCCCCCGATAGGGAGTGGGCCCTTGCCTTCGGTAAAATTATAAGAAGGTATGATGTGGCGGCGGTGGTTGTGGGGGGCGGCCCCCTTGCAAGGATGTTTATGGAGGTGCCTGGCCCCAAGTGGAAAAAGGACGTCATAGGCATGGAGGTCTCAAGGCTTAATGCCCTCTGGTTTTCTTCCCTGACGGGACTGCCCTACAAGGACTTTGCCCTTGAAAGATTCGATGAGACGGTGGTTATAGGGGGAGGGACAGGCCTGCCAGGCGTTACAACGGACTACGCCGCTGCGCTCCTTAGCGAGGTGAACGGGGCAGACTTCATTAATATAACAAATGTGGGGGGCATCTACACCTCCCACCCCTCCCACAGGGACGCTCGCCTCATAGAGCGCCTCTCCTACGACGAGCTCCTCCGCATGGCCCTTGAGGTGGACAGGAGGGAGCCGGGAACCCACTTTCCCCTTGACATTCCGGCCATCCTCCTCCTCCGCAGGTCAGGGATCAGGACGTACGTCGTTGGGAAGGACCTGAACAATTTAGAGGCCCTCCTCAGAGGAGGAGAATGGAAAGGAACGCTGATAGAGTGATGTGGACAGCCCCTATATAGGGCAGGGCTGGAAGGGGCCTCTTGAAAATGTTATGGACCTTTATGACAAAGAGGAGGCCCAGGAGGGAGGCGAGGAAGGAGAGGAAGGGCAGGAGGGGATGGAGGGGTATTAGGGAGGTTGAGAAAATTGTTGGGAGGACGAAGTCCCCTCCCCCCAGGGCATTCCCCACCTCCATGAAGCCCCTCGCCATCTCCACCATATGGCCCGTTATGAAGACGGCCACGAAGTCGTAGACAATTAGTAAAACATAGAGGAGGAGGGCCACCACAGGGGAGAGGGAGGCCCCCACCACGCCAGAAACCACACCAACTATTATGGCGGCGGACATATTTTTTGTGGCCTGGGGGAAGAGGAGGCGGAGGAGCGTTATGAAGAGGGAGAGGGGGGTGCCCAGAGGGCCAAAGAGGAGGCTTAGGAGGAGCCAGGAGGTGTAGAGGAGGAAGAGGAGCTCCAGGAAGGCCACAACAAGCCTTATGAATTCCCTTAGGAGGTGGAGGAGGACGAGGAAGAGGAGGGTGGCGGCGATTATCTGGCCAAAGAATATTACCGCCGTTGAAGGGTTATCTCCTTCCTCCACAGCCTTTACACCGGCAAGGGTGAGGCTGAAGGCCATGAATAGGGCTATGACGCCGGCGGCCACGTAGTATAAAAATATCTCGGGCCACCTCCCCCTGAAAAGGATCATGCGATCAATCTCCCCTCAACTATTTTTACCCTGTCCAGCGGTATCCTGACCCTTTTTCTACCACCAAGATATATTTCCCCATTTTTTATCTTTTCAATCTTTCCAAGGGGCCTTCCGCTCCTGTCAAACCGCGGTGCCCCCACAGCCCCCTTTATTGGTCCGAGCCTTAGGGCCCTTGAGAGGTGGAGGGTGCCAAGGTAGAGGAGAGAGGTGACCAAAACGACCACGGCGGCGGAGTAGGGCGTCACAAACCCTTCCATGAAATTTATAAAAAGATCAACGAAAATTCCGAGGACGAGGAGGGTGGAGAGGAAGAGCAGGAGGTCCCCAAGTTTATATCCCTCCCTCCTTGAGAGCGCCTCGAGGCCCTTGCCCAGCACGAGGACAAAGGA
Organism: uncultured archaeon; assembly: GCA_964479315.1. Taxonomy (GTDB): domain Archaea; phylum Iainarchaeota; class Iainarchaeia; order JAADDC01; family JAADDC01; genus WANZ01. Next base: position 3,646 of record CAYZKO010000029.1, on the reverse strand, counting down.
GGCCACCACACCGCCAAATACCAGCATCCTTATACTTTCAAGGAGGTCCCCTATCCTCAGGAGGTGGAGGGCCAGGAAGGAGGCGGAGAGGAAGAGGAGCACGGAGAGGGCGTGGAAGGGCAGGGAGGGGGAGGCGGGATCCACGGAGAACACGGATCTTATGGCGTTGAGGAGGGGCTCCTCGAGCCCAAAGCCCCTTAAAATAAGATATAGGCCCACTATTCCAGCTATGATCCTTGTGGCGTTCTCCTGGAGGAGGAACCAGAGGAAGAGGAGGAGTCCTGGTATTCCGAGGAAGAGGCGGGCGAAGGCGGGCTCCTGAAGGGCTGTTTTTATTGTATAGTAGGCGCTCTCCAGCGCTTGGGACTGCCTCACCACAACGGTTTTTTTCGACACAATGGGGATCATGGAGGATATCACAGGGATTATTTGGTCGTCCTCCGCCCCATCGGTAACAAGTATTACTCCATCATATTTTTTATCTGCCAGGAGTTCCTGCACCTGCTTCCTTATTTTCTCATCCGCCAGCAACCCCAGCCTCGCATCACCCGAAACAATAGCCACCTCCACCTCCCTCTCCCCTACGAGCCTGTCGTAGAGGGATACTGCCGCAAAAATCGTATTCCCGTCTGAATCCTCGGGATCTGCGAGGAGCAGACGGGTACCCGCCCTTAGGCACTCCTCCCTTCCAACAATAGGCGTCGAGAGCCCCGCCTTTGTGCCCACATCGTCGTCCCTGTCCACCACGAGGATGAGGAGGGCCACATTAATAAGGGGAAGGGCCAGTTAATAAGGTGATACCCCGAGACGTCCTCGTCTTCGTGGGGGTGCTGGCCCTTTTCCTTGCAGTGGTGTGGATGCTCTCCACCGCCATGGTCTACAGGGATCCCCTCCTTGGGGCCCTCGCCATAACCATTATAATTCTCCTCTATGTTGTATGGAAGACTGACGCCCTTGTGGAGCTTCTTGAGTATCAAAGGGCTGTAGTTTTTCGCTTTGGGAGATTTGTGGGGGTGAGGGGGCCTGGCTGGATTTTTGTCATCCCCTTTGTGGAGACGTATAAGGTTGTGGACACGAGGGTGCAGACGGTGGACGTTCCCAAGCAGGAGGTGGTCACCAAGGACAACATAGTCCTCAATGTGGACGCGGTTATTTACCTGCAGGTGGTGGATCCCGAGAAGGCCATCCTCAAGGTGGACGACTACAAGGAGGCCTCAAGGCTCTTTGTGCAGGCCATGATAAGGGATCTGATAGGGTCCATGACGCTGGACGAGGTGATAGGAAAAATAGACGAGCTGAATGAGCGCCTCAAGGTGAGCCTCTCCAAGATGGCGGACGCCTGGGGGGTGAAGGTGGTCTCCGTGCAGCTTACGGACATCGACATCCCCCCGGGCCTCAGGAAGGCCATGCACCAGATGATGATAGCGGAGAAGGAGAAGAGGGCCAGGGCCGAGCGGGCAGAGGCCCTCAAGATAGAGCTTGAGGCGATAAAGGAGGCAGTAAAAGATATGAACGAGCAGGTTCTGCTGTACTTCTATATTGAGGCCATCAAGAAGCTGGCTGAGGGAAGATCCACTAAGATAATATATCCCCTTGAGCTCTCAAGCCTTGCAGAGGCCATTGCCCAAAAAATCGGCTTTGTTTCTGCAGATAGGGTGAGGAGGGATCTTGAAAAATACGGCGATGTGATAAAAAAGGTCTTGGAGAAGGGTGGGGAGGGTGAGAAGGGCGATTGATTACCTCAGGGGGATGGAGTGGTTTTTGAGGAGGCTGGGGCTGGAGGAGGCCGCCAAGAGGGCACGGGTGCTCTCGATTCCCACAGACACACCAACAACCCTCCCCCTGGGGATCGTCCTCCTGGGAAGGGAGGTGCATTTAAAACATCTTATCCACGAGCTGGTCCACGTAGCTGGCCTGCGAGAACCAGCAGCATATTATTACAGTGAAGGTGAGTTCTATAGGGAGATTGTGGAAGAGGCAAAAAATATTGAGCTGAGGAGGGCAGGCAGGTTCGTAGTGTTGGCCCACCTCCTTACCCTCCCCATCCAGCTCGCCGCGAAGGGGCACATATCCCCCCAGTCCCTGCTCTCCCTGGCCCTGGGCGCCCCCGCCTCCCTGGCCAGCATCCGGGCAGCCCTGGGTGTAAAATATAATGCATTTGAGGAGGTGCGCTACCTCAGATGGCTGCGCAGGAGAGGCGCTAAGATGGGCCTCCAGATAAATAGGAGAGATGCAAATGATTTTGTCCAGGGGAGATCCAAAATACTTAGGCTGAGAGAGAAGCACCCAGATGAAGAGAAAAGCTTAGCGAAGCTGAAGCAGTACGACGCCGCCACACTAATGGAGCTCCTGCCCTACTATCAAAAAATAAGGCCCAAGTTGTGGAACATCATAAGGGAGAAATTAGAGGGGCTCAAGGGGAGGAAGTATGGGAAGGCCCTGCTGGCTGGCAGTCCAGAGCTGCCGGGCTGGTTTTGGAGGCTACCCCGCCTCTACGAGAGCTCCAAGAAAAATAAAAGCTATGCCAAGAACAAAAAGGAGCAGCACGTCCCTTAGGAGCCTCCTGTTCCAGCCCTCCTCCACAATGGCAACACCTATGAGGATTCCTGTTATCCCTCCAACAAAATACCCCATAAACTCAAAAATACCGTGGGGCAGTAGCTCAAGGGAGGCGAGGAGGGGATGCCTCGTGGTGCTCAGGAAGGCCCCAACAAGGGAGGCGTTCCAGCTGAGGAGGAGCACGCCCCCCGTTCCATAGAAGAGGGATAGAAAAATAGAGATAGCATAAACCCTGAGGTTGTTCCTGAAGATCACCCAGAAGGTGTCGGGGTGAACAACTCTTCCAGAGAAGAGGCCCCTAACCATGGCGATCTCCCTCGCCTGGAGCTCCATGAGGCGCTCCCTCATGTCTTGGGGGAGTACAGTGTACGAAAAATAAAATCCGAGGATGGATCCAACAGTGAACGCCATATAGAAAAGCAGGAGCCACCTCTGGATGTCTATGAGGGAGAGGGGCCTCCTCTCGAGCTCCCTGGCAGCCCGCGTTATTAGGAAATAAAGTGCAGGGGCTGTGGCCACTGTAACAAGGAGCACGTGGGCCACGCTGGCCTGGGAGGAAAAGAGGATGTCGGAGAGGAAGCCGGAGAGGAAGGTGTAGAGGAAGCCTCCCACAAGGAAGAGGGCAGGGCTTACGTCACCCCTCCTGAGTAGATACTCCAGCACTATCCTTAGAAGGGGTAATGGTTTTTAATATGGGTGCGCCAGTTAAGGGGGTGGTGGACGAGGAGTACCTGAAGGGGAGGATGGAGGGCCTCTACAGGCTCGTGACGGTGCTCAACGAGGTGGTGGACACCAGCGACGAGAACAACAAAGTTCTGAAGAGCCTGGCGGAGCACATCCTTGAGGAGATGATGGAGATCATGAGGATGTTGGGGGAGGAGGTGCAGAGGAAGGTCAAGCCAAAGATAGAGAAGGCGAAGAAGGCCTCGAGCCCAGTGGAAAAAGTTACAGCCTCCTACGACGTTCTCTCGGAGCTCATGAAGACGGGGTGATGGCTTGATCACGCCGGGGGAAGAGGTGTGCAAGGTAGAGGAGTTCCTACCAGGGAGGAATGTTTACACCGACGGCGACGGGGTCTACTCCAAGG
>CAYZKO010000028.1:0-6118 GCA_964479315.1 uncultured archaeon | reverse complement strand
TCCCCATGATGGGGGCAGCCCTCTTCACCCTCGTGAGTGTGACCACCTTGGATATCCTCATGAGCGTCTCCCAATATTCCCTCATGCCCACGAGCTCGCTACTCCACACCACCTCAGGCCTGAAGCCCAGGAGCTCCCACACCTTTACAAAGAACTCGCCAACCTGCCTTATTTTGTCCATATCGCCACCCATCTTATTGTTAAGGTAAGCATGCCAGTCTGCTAGGAAAGCGATAAATTTTATACCCGCCCTCTGGAGGTCCCTGCCGTAGAGGGCCTTCATGAGGCCCGTGCCAAGGTGGGGGATCCCCGAGGGTTCAAAGCCGTCGTAGGCCTTGGGATGGGGATTCTCTTGGAGGAGTGTGCGCAACTCTTCCATGGTTATTATCTCTTCAGCGGGTGGGGAGGCCACAAGCCTCAGCTTTTCCTCCACGTCCATGCCACCATAATGTTGGGACACATTTTTAAATCTTACTTTTCCCTCACAATCCTCGTGGGGTCGTTCCCTGTTTTCTCCCTTTCAAAGCGATAGACCACGTCTGCCTCCTCTGCAAAGACGGGATTGTGGGTTATGACAATTATTTGAGTGAAGAGGGGCTGCTCGGAGGTAGCCTCCTTCAGGAAGGCTGCAAACTGCCTTGAGAGCTCTGCGTCAAGGTTGTGGGTGGGCTCGTCGAGTATGAGGATGCGGGCCCTGCCGGAGAGCAAATAGCTTACCGCAATGCGGAGGGCAAGCAATGCCAATGTTTTTTCACCACCAGATAATTTCTCTACCTCTCTCCACCCCCTCTCACCCTTTAGGAGTAGTTCATAGGTATACCTGCCTCGCGAAGATTTCTGCACAAGCTCTATATCCCTGTAGTCAGAATACCTTGCCATGTAGACCCTCCTCCACACGAGCTTGAGGGCTCTGTTAACGGCCTCCATCCTCATCTTCCTTACCTCAGATACTGTTGACTCCCACGCCTCCAAAAGCCTTAAGAGTGTATTTTTCCACTCCTTTAGCCGCTCTGCCCTCTTCACCCTTTCCTCCAACCCTTCCATCACCCTTTCCACGTCCTCCAGCCGCTTCCCCATCTCAGACAAAAGCTTTTCCAATCCCTCCTGTCTCACCTTCCTTGCCTCCACCTCGCCCACAAGCCTTTCATACTCCCTCCTCACCCTCCCATACTCCTCTTCCACTTCCCCAAGGAGCTCTGCGCGCTCCCTTAGCGCCTTAAGCTCCCCCTCTAAGGCCTCCTTCTCCCTAAGGAGCTGGAGGGACCTCACCATTTCCTTCAGCTCCTCAATTCTCCTCCTTAATTCCCTCACGTCGCCCAATCTCCCCAGCTCCTTTTCCACCTCCTCCAGCCTCTCCCTCAATCCTCTTATTTCCTCCTCCAGCTTAACCCTCCTCCTCCACAGCTCCCAAAGCCTCCTCAGCTCATCAATCCTCTTGATCAGGACTTTCTCCTCTTCCACGATTCTGCCAATCTCCTCCCTATATTTTTTCTTATCCTCCTCCACCCTCCTGAGCTCCTCCTCCACTTCCTCCATGTTGGGGGGTCTCAACACCTCCAGTTCCCGCCTTATCAGGGCCTCTCTTGCCTCCAGCTCCCCCATGCGGCCCACCATCCTCTCAATCTCCCTTTTTATCCCTTCCAGCCTTTCCATCTCCCTCCTTAGATTTTCTCTAATGCGAACTAGCTCCGTCCGCCTTTCTTCACCCCTCCTTACAATCTCCTCCCTCTGCTCCTCTCCTAGGGGCGCCCCACACACGGGACACCTATCCATAATTTTTAACTTTTCTATGTGGTCCAGGAAGCCCAGCTCGGCCACCACCCTCTCCAGGGCCCTCCTCACCTCCTCCATCTTCTCCTCCAGCACACCCCCCTTCACCACCTGCTCCCTGATCTTTTCCCTCTCAGCCATCACCCTCTTGAGCTCCTCCCTGAGCTCCTCAATCCTCCTCAGGATCCTGCGGGCCTCCTCCCTTTTCCTTATGAGTTCCCCCTCCCTCCTTTCCACCTCCAACATCCTCCTCTCTATCTCCTTCCTCTTCCTCTCAAGGCTGTCAAGCTCCTCCTCCAGGGGTTGGGGGGAGGGCGGCTCCTCCTTGGGCAAAGAATTTAATTCCCGCCTGAGGGTTTCCACCTTGGAGAGGAGGGAGCTCTTTTCCTCCACTAGCGCCTCCGCCCTCCTAAGTCTTCCCTCAGCCTCCTTCAACCGCTCCTCCACACCCTCGTCCACATCGTAAAACTTTATTTGACCGACTATGGCCCCTATCCTCCCCTCAACCTCCCTCATCCTCTCCCTTACCCTCAAAAACTCCCTGTATTTTTCCTCCGCCCTCCTAACCCTTTCTTGAATATGCACCAACTCCCTCCTTAGGCTTTCGAGCTCCTTGGCCACCTCCTGCTTCTCCACCATAACCTCTGTTATTTTCTTCACCAGCTGTTCCCTCTCCTCCTCCAACCTCCTCCTTTCCGCCTCCATCTCCGCCACATTTAGGCCCCTGAGCTCCGCCTCCACCACGTTATAAACCCTCCTCAGCACGTGGCGCGCCTTGGCGAGCTCCTCCATGCCAAGGATTTTATCAAAGATCTCTGCCCTCCTCTGGCCAGTTTCGTCAAAAAGCTCCGTTATCCTGTTCTGAGCCCCATAGATGGCTTTGTAAAATAATTTACTGTCGATGCCGAGGAGCCTCTCAACCCTCCTTGAAACCTCCTTTGACTTGGCCACCTCCAGGGGGCGCCCTCTCCCGTCCAGGAGGATGGAGGAGAGGGTGCCTACGGCCGTAAATTCCCTCCTCACCTTAAACATTTCCCCATCCACAGTAAAAACAACCTCCACCTTCCCTGCTTGCTTTCCTTCTCTTAGCACATGCCCAAACCTTATGTTTTCCCCAAACAACGCATACGCAATAGCCTCCACCACAGAGCTTTTGCCACTGCCGTTTACACCGTATATAACATTAAGCCCAGGCTCAAAAACTATTCTATTCCCCTCTCCATCCTCCCCCTCGCCATGGGACCTCCAGTTTTTAAGCAAAACCTCCACAATCACATGGGAAATGGGATCCGCACCCCTTAAGTAACTATCTCCACCTTCTTGCCTATTATTTGTCCTGGCACTCCCCTCTCGAAGCGGGCCCTAACCCTTCCTTTATTGCCGTGGGGCGCTGTTATTGTCCCCTTTAGTTTTTTGCCCCCCTCCGTCACGTAAATAACTTTTTTACCGACAAAGGCCGCCGCCTGCCTCCTGTTCTTCACTCCGGGGAGCTCGAGGATAACCTGATTGGTTTTCACCGTGTGTCTACCCCTCCTGAAGGAGATCACCAGTGCCTTCACGGAGGAAAGGGGCACTGCAATGTTTTTAAGGCTTAACCCTACACCAAGCTTTAAATACGCCAAAAACTCTATACCTCCGTGCCCCTCTACCATCGTGATTTCCGCAACCTGGGCGACCTCAGCCGCGAACAAAAGAATATATCGTCCACTAAGAACCGCAAAAATCTTTCTGGCCTCCTTCATGATCTCATGCAGGCCACTATTTGGGAAAAAATTAAGTCACAGGTTTACATCGATCCTCGCTCCCTCCTGGAGCTCCACCGGGCCTATAGGACGAAAGCTCTTAATAATTACATCATCTCCTTCAAGGTCCTTGACCTTAACAAGAAAAGAATCGTCGAAGAAAAGTTGAAGCTCCCCCACTATTTACAACTCCTAAGAGAGGTTTATAAAAAACCCCGTTCCATGTCTCCAACAATCTTGGCCGATCTGGCCCTCCGCCTTGCAACGCTCCACGATGTGTTGAAACACAGCGAGTGTGAGAAGGGCTGTAAAATAAGCTCTTCCCCCTATCCTGAATTTATCTACACCGGAAAATCTTACCATCCCCTCCCAGCCGCTTCGCTCCACATCCTCGAATCCCTCGGCATTACCATCGACTACCTCCTCCGCGCCAACCCCAACACCGCCCTTTCACTTTTAACCCAAAACCCCGAAACCATCCGCAAAAAACTTGAGGCCATTGCAAGGGAAAGGCGTGTTCGTGTCGAAGACCTCTCCAAGCTTTATTCCCCAAACACACTCCTCAGACTCCTCCAGCGGCTGAAATCTAGCTGACGCCGTGGCAAAGGGACATCCTAACCCTTCAAAACACCTTTCTCACCTTTAATGCTGTGATCGCCGGCATTGATGAGGCCGGTAGAGGGCCCGTGGTGGGCCCCCTCGTTGTTGCCATGGTGGAAGGGGACCAGGAGGAGCTGCGGAGATTGGGTGTAAAAGATTCAAAAGAGCTGAGCCCAAAGAAGAGGGAACTTCTTTTCGAAAAGATATTAGAGGTATGCAAGGTGAGGTATGTGCGTGTGGAGCCCTTCGTCATTGATGCCTACGTTGTGGGCGGAAGCCTCAACAGCCTCGAGGCTGACGTGATGATTTCCCTCATTCACTCCTCCGGGGCAGAAAAAATTTTTATTGATGCTCCCGATGTGGATGCTCAGCGGTTCGGCTCCCTTATTGCCCAGCGCACTGGAAGGGAAGTTGTGGCGGAGCACGGCGCCGACAAAAAATACCCAATAGTCTCTGCCGCCTCCATTGTTGCAAAGGTGATTAGGGATAGGATCATAAGGGGTATCTCGGAGGTATATGGGGAGGTGGGTTCCGGCTATCCCCACGACGCCACAACAATTAAGTTTGTGGAGGGCTGGATTAGGAGAATGGGGAGGGTGCCGAGCTTCGTGCGGAGCTCGTGGATTACGGTGAGGAGGATCGTCCAGAGGAGCTGGCAGAGGACGCTGGAGGACTACCTTTTTTAAGCACATCGACCCTTAGGATTGGCATGGACGAGTGGGAGCGCTTTGTGGACCTGCTTGATAAGATGTTTACCTCCCTCTACACCACAGGGGGAGTAAAAATAACTATCTCCTCCGACGGCAACGTTATGGTCCAGCCAGCCCGTCCGCCCAAGAAGAAAATTTATGTTCCCTTTGAAGTTGTGGACACCGGCGACGGCTACCTGGTTACCCTTGACCTGCGCTGGCTACCGCTCCAGAGTGTTGCTCTTCACCTCAAGAATAACGGTGTTCTTGTGGAGACACCACGAGGCGAGCGCTTTATTTATTTCGATCACCCCGTTGACCCTCACTCTGCAGAGGTGGAGGAAAGCCACGGCATCGTAGAAATAAGTGTCAGGAAGGGAGAGGGCAAAGGGGAGAGGGTCATTCGCTTTCCTCAATCATAAAATAATTATCGAGGAGCTTGGTCTTCCTCACAACCTTTGATCTACCCTGCTTCATCACCACCACAAAACCAAACTTCCTAAGCTTTTCCACCACCCTTTCAGCCCCAGAATAAATCTTTTTTAGTTCGCTTACCTTCACGACCCCCTCCTTCAAGATCTTTCCTATCACCCTTAATTCCTTCTCCGTGAACTCTGGCATGACACCCAGCGCCTTGGCAATCCATAGATATTCCTTTCTTACGCCGAGCCTATAGGCATCTAAAAATTCCTCCACCACAACTCCCCCCACATACTTTTTCTTGAGCTCCTCAATGGACCTCCTCACATATGATTCGTCCTTCTTCAGGATGCGGGCAATCTCCTCCACCCTCATGGGCCTCGGGGTGAGGAAGAGCACCGCCTCTACGTCCTCCATACTCCCACCTTAATGAATATCTCCTTAAAGGGCTCCTCCTGAAAGACCTCTACCTTACCCTCATTGGCAAGATAAAGTACTGCAAGCAGGGTTTTAACAAACTCCAGGGGCCCTCCCCTCACAATCTTACTCAGCCTCACCAACCCCTCCCTATCCATTTCCCTCCTCAACCTCTCCTCCACCTCCCTTATAAATTTTTCCACATCTTCCTCCTCCACCCTCTCAAAGAGCTCTACAGCCTCCTCCACAGGCTCTATTTTCTTCCTCCTAACCCCCCTCTTCATATACTTTTCCATTATCTCCAGGAGCTCCTCCAGCGTCACCCTCCTCTGGACCATCCTCACGGGGGGCATAGCCCTGGCTGGCTCTTTTTTGGTCAGGGGCACTACCACATCAAAGGAATAGTCCTCCACCTCAGGCAATTTATAAGCTTCCTCCACCACGGGCTCCAGCTCCTCCCTTAGGCCCTTCAACACCCTG
>CAYZKO010000027.1:0-6212 GCA_964479315.1 uncultured archaeon | reverse complement strand
TGATAGGGCGTGATGGTGCTATAAGGGTTGGCAATATTGTTGTTGATGGCCACGTGGACGGTGTTATTGCTAGGGTTACCACTCATATTCACAGCGACCATATACGTATGATAAGGACTAGTTTTCGAAGGCTTGCCTTGCACATTGCAACCCCCATTACCCACGGGCTTCTTGAGGCTTACGGTGTTCTCGTGCCGCGTTCTAAGAGGCTTGATGTATCCTATGGTGCGAAGATACTGGTGGAGGATGTTTATGTTAAGTTGTTAAGGGCTAACCATGTTCCTGGCTCCGCTGAAGTATTAGTGGAGGGTGCTGACGGTTCTACCGTGCTATATACTGGCGACTTTAAAATGCCTGGAACCGAGCAGGTAAGGGAGGTTGATGTGCTTGTTCTAGACGCTACCTACGGCATGCCCGAATGGGTTAGGCCCTGGCAGGAGGAGATGGATTATCTTCTCCCCGAGCTTGTTCAGGATGCTTTAGTGAAGGCCCCGGTTCACATATATGCATATAGTGGTAAGCTGGAGGAGGTTGCTGTATTGTTGAGGAAGGCTAACATAGCGGCGCCGATCATAGTGGATAAGGCCAGATACCGTGGCCTTAGCGTGCTGGAAAAGCATGGGATAAGGGTTGATGATGTATTGCTTAAGGGTTCGCAGGAAGCTCTTGAAGCCAGGAGGCAGGGGTGGTATGTTGAACTACACAGTTTTAGTGAGTGGAGAAGGAGGCTCAACAGTAGTCTTGGAGGACATAGGCCAGTGCGCATGCTGCTGACGGGCTGGGAGTTCAAGTCGCCCTATCGCTGGCTCAGCAATAGGGACCTAATCGTATCCTTTAGCGACCACGCCGATTTCACACAGCTTATAGACTATGTCACTGAGACTGCTCCTAGAAGAGTTATTGTCGATGCCTCACGAGGGGGAGCTGCAGCCAAAGTGTTCGCCCTCTACGTTTCAAGAAAAATGAATATACCAGCTACGGCGCATCCTCCGTGAGGCAGGAACCGTAGGTGGGTGAACGCTTCATGGGCGGCGAGGTAGATATAGAGCATTTGTCATGGCTTGCCCGGATATCTGTGAGCGAGGAGGAGAAGGATACGCTGGCCAGGAGGATCAAGGCTGCCAAGAGACTGGTAGATAAACTCTTGGAGGCTCCCGTAGAGCAAGCGGAACCCCTCTTCCACCCCCTAGATACTGAAGGGAGACTTAGGGACGACACTCCCAGAGAGGTGTCTTTCGAGCTTAAGCAGGCACTAGATAACGCTAGCCGCATAGAGAGAAACTACGTCGTTGGTCCCCGCGTGGTCCAGGACTGAACCCTAACCCCTTCAGCCCTTTTACTGCTAGAGTACACCATGAACATCCTCCTTCAGCCGCCTCTTCTCCTCCTCCACACGCGCCAACACACTTCTAACAAGAGCGTCAGGAGGTCTTTCTTCTACATCCCTCCTATCATCGATCATTATCATCGTTACTATCCGTGAAGCCCCCATACTGTATAGTTCATCATGCACTATCCTAGCTATAGCACCAACCTCGCTGAGGTCATTAACCTGGATCACTGTAGTATCAGGTGTCACAAGCGGTTTGTAGCCATGCTCTTCAAGAACGGCTATCACCCTGGCTATGTATCTTGAAACACTCGTGCCGACACCCATGGGTATAACCTTTAACGACACAATGGGCAAATTCCTCTCCCCTTGTCTAACTCTCTCTCATCCTCCCTATTTTAGAGCCTCGGGAAAAGAGAGAGTAACATACCATTTCCAGTCACAGTCCAAACCCCTACACCCGCTAACCTGCCTAACCGAAATAACAACAATAGGATACTATATATAGGTATACCATGTAGGAATATTTAGTGCCTATACAAAATATTGTAGTGAGGTAAGCTTCTTAGCCTCCCAGCCCTACATGCGCTGCAGATGAAGACTCTCTTAGAGGGTTGCCACGAAGATAAACATCAATGGACGACATCATGTTAGAGGGTAAAAGCGAAACTCGTTGAGACCTAAACCTCAATGGTGAAACAATCAGATGCTGGGAGGGGGGTTTCTCTATGGATTCATAGTAGGCTTCGTAACAGCCATCGCATTATTTTCGATCATATCGTGCTTCTGGCCTGGCAGCACTAGCCCCACCCAACCCGGCTATACGAGAATCATCGGGAGCGGCTCTACCTTCGTTAAGCCGGCCATGGATGCGTGGATTAAAGGATTCGAGAACACGCATCCAGGTGTTAGGATAGATTACCTCGGAGGAGGTAGTGGTAAAGGTGTAAGCGATCTCCTTGATGGACTTGTAGATTTTGCCTGCAGCGATCCGCCTCTTCCGAGGTCTAAGTGGCTAAAGCTTAGAGGAGATGTAATCCAGTTCCCCGTGGTTCTAGGCGCTATAGTTGTAGTGTACAATGTTCCCGAGATTAGGGGTGTAACCCTTAATCTTTCCGGCCAAGTTATTGCTGGCATTTACATGGGTAAGGTGGCTTACTGGGACGATCCCGCGATCAAGGAGCTCAACCCTGGCGTTGCTGAAAAGCTTCCACATAAACCGATAATAGCTATACACCGTAGCGATGCAAGCGGTACTACAGAACTATTCACACTATACCTATCTAAGACCTCGCCAGAATGGGCTAGGAGAGTTGGATGGGGGAAAACCGTCGAGTGGCCCGTTGACTCGACTGGTCGTGGGATAGGCCAGGAAGGTAACCAGGGTGTAACTCAGGCTTTACTCTCGACACCCTACTCCATAGGCTATGTTGAATGGGCGTATGCACTTGAGTACAAACTTAATGTCGCAAAACTCATGAACCCCTACGGCGTGTTTGTAGCGCCCTCAACAGCCTCCATAGCATCCGTATTTATTAAAGCTAACCTGCCCAGCCCGCTCGACGACTGGAGCAACATTACTCCCCTCTTCATCTACTCCAACTCCAGCAGCAATGCCTACCCCCTCGTGGGCCAGACGTTTATGATAGTTAAACGTGAATGGAGTGATACCGTCAAGTGCCGTACAATGAAGGCCTTCATAGAGTACGTGATGGCTAACGGACAAAATGCACTACCCAAAGGCTACGTCCCCCTACCCCCCACTCTAAGGAAACTGGCACGTGAAGCCGCCAGCTTACTCGACTGCAGTAAGGGGTGATGACTACTGCTCACCAGGCTTCTACTACCACGATTCAAGAGCCGTGACGATAAACGCTTCTTCATACTGCATCTGCCTGTACCCCTCATACTCTTCAGCCTCCTATCGTCAATGCTTGCCGTAATGCTCGTTGAGGCAACACCGATAATCCGCAGAGAGGGGTTGGCCATATGGTTTACGAACAAGTGGAAGACCGTGGTTGAGGAAGGAGTCGAAGAGTATGGCCTCCTAGCTGCAATCTACGGAACATTATACACCAGTCTCATCGCCATCCTTATCGCCGCCCCCCTATCGATCTCGCTAGCTGTTTTCCTGGAGGAGATCGTGCCGAACAGGTTTCGGAGGCTACTAGAGACAATAGTAGACCTAATGGCTGCAACCCCAACCATAGTCTATGGTGTATGGGCAGCCACATACCTCGCCCCGCTAATGAAGAGGGTTTTAGCCCTACTACACAACACGGCCTATTGGATCCCATTCTTCAGCGAGCCACCAGTAGCAGGCTACTCCATAGGTTCTGCAGGAGTAATGCTAGGGATTATGATCACCCCTTACGCGACCGCTATCATACGTGAAGCATACAGCATGATCCCAACCTACCTACGTGAAGCCGCTTACAGCATTGGAGCCACTAGGTTCGAGGCAATAAGGATACTCCTAGGCATGGTTAAGCCGAGCATACTGGCAGCCCTAATACTGGCCTTCGGCAGGGCCATGGGTGAGACTGTTGCAGTCAGCCTAGTTGTTGGCAACACGCTATCCATAACCCCATCGCTGACAAGACCCGGCGTAACCGTCTCAAGCCTCATAGCAAGTAGGTTCAAGGCGTCAGCCTACTACGAGTACCTCGAAAACGCTCTCTTCGCCGGCGGCTTAGCCCTATTCCTCATAGGACTCGTAGTTAACACCCTCGGTGTAGTATTCATAAGAAGGTGGGAGGAGAAACAGCTTGGCGCGCGCCAGTAGTAGGCTTAGACGATTAAAGAACTTCACTGGCCTAGCAGCGATCACTCTGCTATCAATACTTGCAATACTACCCCTCTTCCACATCATAGGCACAGTGGCAATAAACGGTCTGAAAGCCATCACACGCAGCGGCCTTGACTTTCTCACAAAGCCACCTAATCCGCTCAACCCCTCCCGGCCAGGAGGCATAGCGCCAGTATTGAAAGATTCTCTCCTTCTAGTAATCCTCTCATCAATTATAGGGATACCGCTAGCCCTTCTAACCGGAGTCTTCATTTCAGAGTTCCGTAGCGCTACGATCTCAAGACTAGTGTTCACATTATCCCTTCTCCTAGTCGAGTTCCCAACAATCCTAGTCGGCCTCTACGTCTACTCTGTAATAGTTAAGCCAATGGGCCACTACAGTCTACTTGCAGGAGCAATATCACTATCACTCGTAATGATGCCCTACGTTGCAGTACAGGTTAGCGAAGCACTCAGGAATACGCCAAGAGACGTGAGAGAAGCCGCCTTCAGCCTTGGAGTGAGCAGGACACGTGTAGTCTACAACATACTGTTGGGCACTGCAAGAAAAAGCATCATCGTAGGCGTGCTCATAGGAGTAGCAAAGATCGCTGGAGAAACAGCACCACTCCTCTTCACAGCAGGCGGAAGCTTCACTTCCCAGACCACGTGCGCACTCAAGCCTGGAGGAGCTATACCATTGATGATATACGAGTACATACAACAACCCGGAGAAGGCTACAGAATACTCGCATGGGGGGCCAGCCTGATCCTACTGCTAGTAGTGTTCACAATAATGATCATAGCCAAAATACTCGTCAAAGAGGTGAAACTATAGCCTTGACAACACCAGTACTAAGGGTCAGGAACCTTAACGTCTGGCTATCCAACCACCACATAGTACGCCAAGTCAACATGGAAGTCCCAGATAAATGCGTCTACGCGCTAATGGGCCCAAGCGGCAGCGGGAAGTCAACCCTCCTGAGAGCGTTAAACCGGCTACTGGACATCTACGAGGAAGCTAGAGTAGAGGGTGAGGTACTGCTGGATGGAGTCAACATCTACGATCCAAAAGTGGATCCCATATGGGTGAGGCGTAGAATCGGAATGGTATTCCAATACCCTAACCCATTCCCACACATGAGCATATACGACAATGTAGCTATAGGACCAAAACTAAATAGGATGGTCAAATCTAGGAGAGAACTGGACGAACTAGTTAGGTGGGCTCTTGAGAAAGCATATCTCTGGGACGAAGTGAAGAACAGGCTAGATATGCCAGCGTCAAAACTCAGTGGCGGCCAGAAGCAGAGACTTAGCATAGCAAGAGCCCTAGCCCTCAAACCCAGGCTACTCCTCATGGACGAGCCCACAGCCAACTTGGACCCGGTAGCCACGGAGAAAATAGAAGAACTCATAGTAGAGCTGAAGAAAGAGATCCCGATAGTTCTGGTAACACATTCCCCAGAACAAGCAGCACGCATAGCAGATTACACAGCCTTTCTCTATCGCGGAGAACTAATCGAGGTAGGCCCTACTGGTAGAATATTCACGCAACCACGTCATCCGTTGACAGAAAAGTACTTGTTAAGAAGACTGTAGCAATCATTGAGCCGCTACCGACCATTTTGCGTGCCCGCTTATAGTGTGTATGGAGCATTATTATTATTATTCTGGGGCTCTTGTAGTAAAGGCTAGTCCAATGACACTGCCGTAAACTGCTCGGCCAAGAATTGATAATGTTGAAACATAAAGCTTTTTAAATATAGTGATGTAGGATATGTAGCCTAAGGGGTTACTGGCATGGTCAAAGTGCTTGTAATAATATCCAGCGCCGACGTAGATAAAGCCCTTACAGGGTTAATGTGGGCTACCAATGCGTTAAGGTTCAAATGGGTGGACGACGTGGAGGTATTATTGTTTGGACCCGTGGAGAAGATGGTGGCAAAAGGGGATGAGAGACTGGTTAAGGCCCTAGAGGAGCTGAAGAAAAGGGGTAAGAACCCCGTGGCCTGCAGAAGGATTGCAGAAAGGGGGGGCTACCTCAAGGACCTTGAAAAGGAACTCATGCGGGAGTTGATAGTTAAGGAGAAA
>CAYZKO010000026.1:0-6324 GCA_964479315.1 uncultured archaeon | reverse complement strand
ACTAAGAGGCATTGGAGCGGGTATGAAGCACTGGATAGGGTGTTGCAGTGAGATGTATATAAAGGGAGGTGTAATGCTCGAAGATTACAATACTTTTGACGTGCTATTGTCAAGTGCTTAATAAATATGCTTACTATCCTACATGGAGATATGACTGTGGAGATTCCACACGGTCAGATAGGGCATCTGTCGTTTTTGGAGGGTTTGGCGTCGTAGCTGATGATGAAGGTTGGACTTCAAGTATGTGGAGCTATGCTCCAGCGGATGAAATATATTTAGAGGAAGGTTATTGTGATCATACATGGTATGGTCCGCCCACCGTAATGCTTGCAGGCTACTTGGCTCTTCCTGTTGCGATATTACACAAAGAAAATATCGTAAACAAACCAGTAATAATTGATGTTGTAATACCCTACAAGGCTAACCAGAAGAAAAGATACATAAAGGAGTTGCATAAAAGAGTGAGCGGCAGATACTGTACGTACACAGAGGTGGAAGAGAATAGGGAAGAAGATTTTACACTACCATCTGATAGAGTATGTCTCTCTGCTGGTGTCTACATCTTCGACAAACCATGGTCTCCAGATGAAATTTTTGAGGTAAATACTCCATTTATCAAAAAATTTAGATTAGGAACAAGATGTTTATCCAATGGGAGAAGAACTGTTTTCAGGTTCACCTTGGACGAGAATGATTTGGCAGATATAAACACACCCTTCGAAATAGTGCTCGTACTTTACTTTACATCCGATAAATATCAGCAATTTTATTCCTTTTCTTCTTCCTGCTACTATAATACTGTAATGATATTTGGAGTATATGTTTACCAACGTTGGTATCTAAGATTCTACCAACTTCCTTCGGCAAATATGCTTCTAAGTATGAGTATTGGCGATGAAACTATAGATGTAGAATTTAATAAGCCCATTTCATTTGGAGACGGGTTCGAAGAGGGTGCACCTGAATTTGGCACCTGCGGTATGCTTCAGTACGTATATACTTGCACAACTTCTGGATGTTGGTGTCATGGATATAGAAGTCATTCTATAACATTTAATTTTAATTACGTATATCAAGGAAGCCTCTACGGACCTTCTCTGCTAAGTAGATATTTAGTAGAAGGTAATAGGGCGCTCTTTATCGGATAGCCGGTCAGAGAGCCAGTTTCTAATCACCCCTCATACGATGTCGGCCTCATCATCCCGAGGGCGAGGGTGAGGCGGGCGAGCTCGGGGAGCTCCCGGGGCTCCACGTAGCGCGCCTCCCCCACCATGTCCTTCCTTGAAACATCGGGCTCCGTGCCGCATATAACCAAAGCAGTATTTTCTGTAACCTCCTCAGGGTTAAAGGGTTTTGAGGCCCTCTTGGCAAGTATTATGATATTTGAGGGGGAAAGCAGGGAGAGGTCCTTAATATCGGGGAGGACCACGAATTTTATGTTGTCCTGGAAGGCCAGCACGCTCACCTCTGGAAGGCCGCTCTGGGCGGCAGCCCCCTGGGGCCTCGTCACCACAAACGTCTTCACCCCAAAGGCCCTGGCTATTTTATATGCCTCCATGAGCTTGGCCACCGAGTGCACGTCGTGGTAGACCACCATCACGGGGGAAGATGAGCGCAAGGGTTTAAGTTCATAGCAGCTCGAGGATGGAGCGCTGGGCCGTCCTCCCATACCGCTTTGAAACGATGCTCAAATACTCATAAACTGCAGGAATGTTCCCAAACCTTTCCATGAGGTCGTCCACCCTCACCTCCCCCCTCTCCCTTACCCTCACAAATTCTCCGCCACACCGGGGGCAGGAGGAAAGGGGCTTCCTTCCCAACTGGAGCCCACAGCCCTTGCACCGCCACACCTCCGTGGGCTCCGCCTCCCTCTCCCTCTTAAGTATCTCCTGGGAGAGAAAATATATCAGGCCCTCTGGCTGGGCCCCCACATCCCTCACAATCCCCGCATAGACCTCCGCCAGCCTTAGGGGATCGCCCTCGGGCGGCACAACACCGCTGGGCACGTACTCAAACTCCATGGGGAGGGGGGCCAACTCCCCCGCCTCCACGCCTGTCTCAGGTATCAAAATAAAAACCCTTTTCCTCGGCAGGGCAGCGTAGAGCTCCTTCCTTAGGGTGAAGAAGCTCCCTATGTCCTCCACCTCAAAGTAATAATATCTACCACCGCTTTCTACCACGAGCTTTCTCCCCACAAGATCCTCCTGGGTGGCAGGGACCTCGTTGTTACCCATCTCCCTTAAAAATCTGTATACCCTCAAAACGGGGTCCACAAGGGTCCTGGGCAGAACATTCTTATCTCCCGGTAGGAGGGGGGCACTAAGCCTTACCTTTCCATCGGGGGAAACAGTTATGCCTGCCTTCTTCCTGAAGTAGGCTGCCCTGGGATCCTCCGGCGGCCCATCCACTATCACCACCTCCCCAACCCTTCCATACTTCTCTTCATAAATTTTTATGACATCATGGGGATCAAAGGTGAGCCTCTCGACCCCCCTCACCCCATGCCTCGGGCACACGTCCTCCACGGGCTCCCTGCCCACGGGGCACACCAGGGTGGGTTGCGTGGGCGCCCCACAGTAGGGACACACCTCAAGGGGCGACACATGGCCCTCCGGGCACACCCTCGCCCTCCAGGGCGTCTTTATGGGATAGAAACCGTGTATGCCCGTCTCCACAAGGCCCGTTTCGGGCCTTTCCACCAGCGTCATCCTAATGGGCTCGGGAAGGCCCCCCATCTCCTCCACCACAGCCCGCCAGCCCCTCTCATCGATGTACTGAAGGATGTGGGGGATGTGGAAGCCGAAGTAGGGGGCTACGTATTTTTTATACTCCTCTGGGATGTAGTAGGCGCTTAAATCTTCCTCCCCCTTCTTATAGAGGGCTGCCACCTCTAAATATATTTTTTCATCAATAGGTATAGGGGGCACAACTTTTTCTCCATGGACAAAGGCGCCCCCCACATACTCTTTGCCCCTTGGGGCAAAGGAGGGCCTTCCGGAGAGGAGAACGTATTCTCTGCCATTGACCTCCACAACATCGCCCTCTTTAAAAAACTTTATCAGCCTAAGGGTCTCGGGATGAAATATTATGACTCCCTTGGGGACGTGGGGGCTCCTCCCCACCCACCCATTCCTCAAGGAAATCTTCACCACCCTACCACCTTCCCGCTGGAGAGCTCAAGCACGAAGGGCCTTGAGCTGCCCACAACCCTCCCCCCAGCCTCCCCGGAGGCGTTATATGGGAGAAGGAAATATGTTGGTGCCCTTTTTAGGAGGGAGTAGTCCTTTGGTGAGATATACGGAAATGTGGAAATGTTTTGCTGGACGAGAAGGGTCAGGAGGGCTGAGAGGGGGTGGAGGCCCCTCTTTTTGTAATATTCGCCGTCATAAAATAATACATCTGCTCCGTTTATCCTGACGAGGGAGGGGGAGCTGAGAAGGAAAACGTTATCGGCGGCGGCGCTGTCGGGCAGTAAATTTTCGTCGAGGGGTGGCCTGGGAGGTGTATATTTTACTGCATCCTGAGGGCCTGGGACGACAAAGACAGGAATATCATACGAAGTAAATATTTTATCCCACTCTCTATATTTTTCCTTCGGATTGGGCTCCCTTATGACATCCACGAAGGGTCCAAAAAATACAATGCCATGGACGTCTGCCTCGGGGGGCTTCGTGCCCGGGGGAACCACCAAGAGGCGGAAGGGACAGGAGCTCCTGCCCACATTTCCCGGTCCGGGGAAGACAACATCAGAGCCATAGAGCCGCTGGCCATCCCCCCTTGCCCTTATCCCCACAACGGCGTCCCTGTCCACATAGTCGAGCTTCTGGGAGTTAATATAAATTGTTGCGGTCTCCTGCCCATTTTCCAAATAGACATAATTTTTTCCCTTCTCGAGCACAACCCCCACAACAACCCTCTCCTCCTGGCTCCTGAGGGCCCGCTCATAGGGCACCGAGCCCTCCCTAAGCCTTATCATCTCCCCAAGGACCCTGAGCCTCTCGCGTAATATTCTTTCCCTCTCCCTTTCCCAGGAAGCTGACTCCTCGTCCTCTACTAATAATTTTACTCTCACAGAAGGCCTACACCCCACCTCCCTCACCTCCTCCCTCACCACTCTCCTCTCCACCCTCTCCTCCCTGCCCCCAATAATATCCTCCAGCCGGACAAGTGTATGCCCAGATTTTTTCAAAGAAGAGAAGAGCCCGTCGGGATCATCCACATGGAAGAGCACATACTCGAGGGCCTCTGGCGTGAGGAGGAGGCCGTGGCGTGAGGCCCTCTCCACGAGGCCCCGCCTGAGGTAACCAATGAGGTCCACGGGTGTATTGGGGTGGAAGGATTTATAGGGAGAGGGCGACGGCGGAAAGCGCTAAATTACCCCTTCCCAGGCCTCGAGAGCACCTCCTTGAGGATGTCTGCATAGGCAGGCCTCGTGAGGAGGACCCCCACCACAATGCCCATGAGGGTGGTGAAGGCAAAGCCCACAAAGGTGGGGATGCCCGTGAGGCCCAGGGGGATGAGGGCCGCTGCCAGGGAGGCGGCGGAGGCAAACACCACGAAGAATGCCCTCTTTATTTTTGTAAGCAGGGAAGCCCCCTCCTCTTCCCTCCTGCCCCTCACCATTTCGTCAGTTATTATTATCTGGTCGTCCACCCCAGAGCCGATGGAGGCGATAAGGCCCACGAGGGAGGGGATGTCGAGCCTCCAGCCAATGAGCGAGGCGATTCCGAGCACTATTATGGTCTCCGAAAGGATCGTTCCTATGATGGGCAAAATTATTTCGGGCTTCTTATACCTTAGGGATATTATTAGGGAAACGACGGCCGCCGCCACCCCAATGGCCGCCAAAAACATAATGAATAGGCTCCTACCATAGGTGGGGGGAACTGTCTGCTCCGAGACAGGGGAGATGGCTGCAGGCAGGCTCCCCGAGGAGAGGACGATCCTCAGCTCCTGCACCTCCCGCTGGGCCTCCTTCCTCGTGGGCGCCCAGCCCGTTATGGCGAGCTCGTTGGTGGTGCGGCCCGCCAGGATCTGGGCCCTCAGGGTGTCCTTTATACCAATAATTGCCCTGAGGTTGAGGGCGTCCCATACCCAGCTCCTTTCCCTCCTCACAGGGACTGGACGTACCTCTGGAGCCTTAACTTTATCTTTTAGGTAGTCTGGGACTATGGCTGGGCCGTTGAGCTCCAGTCCCTCCCTAAATATTACAAGCTTTACACCAGCATTTTTTATTACCTCATTCAGGTCCACGTAGTCCCTTGCGGGCCTCGTCCCCGTCCTTGGCACGAGCTTCTCCTCCTCATAGAGGTTTCTGTCCATGACAAGGTATTTTCCGGCGGGCCTGTCTATGAAGAAATAAATGTCGGGGCAGGAGGTGTATGTGCACTTTTTCCTCAGGACTGAGAAGAAGCGCTCCACGCCGCTATCCTTAAGGAGGAAGGGCACCTCCCACCTGTAGCCTCCCCCGAGGTGGCCGATGTAATAGTTGCCCGTCAGGACAACCTCGTTGCCAAGGAGGGCCAGGTTGCCGTCAACAATAGCCTCAAATTTTCCTTGCCTCATCACTGCATTTTTTATGAACTCAGTCTCCTCTGGTTCTGTCCCCCCTATTTTTATTAAGACGTGCTGGTCCCCCCAGGGGCGCACGGTGACATCCCTCAACCCCGTCCAGTTGAGGCGCTTCTCGAGGATGGTGACGGCCATCTTCATCTCCTCGGCGCTGAGGGGCCTGTCAAAGCGGAAAACGAGGACTGCCCCTCCGGTAAAATCTGTCCCGAGCTTGAGCCCTTTTATAAATATCGTTACAAGGGAGAGGGCCACCACAAGGCCAACGAGCATGACCTTCCTACCCACGCCTACCACCCACCATTATGAGCACCGGTGCGTTGAAGAGCCAGGTTACTATCATGTCCGCCAGGAGGCCGAACACCATCACCAGCCCTATTCTTAAAATTGTGGGGTTGTGGGTGAACGTGCCGAGCAAGAAAATTATTATCATGGCGCCAAGGCTTGTAAGACTCATTGTGACGCCTGTCTTGAAGGCCCTGGCCGCCCGCTGGAAGACGTCGCCCTCCCTCCTCTTGAAAATAAAAGTCGAGGCAATGACGTCGGTGTCTATGGAGTAGCCCACCATCATGAGGACTATCGATATCGTTGCAAGGGAGAGGGGAATGTTTGAGAGCCCCATGAGGGAGAGCATGGCGAGGCCATCAAAGAGGGCAGAGACGAGCATTATTCCAATGGGGATGGGGTGCCTGAAGGCTATTAAAATAACGATGAGGAGGAGGAGAACGGACCAGAGGGCAGCCCCCGACACTGCGG
>CAYZKO010000025.1:0-6526 GCA_964479315.1 uncultured archaeon | reverse complement strand
TAGGGGGGTAGTTTTAGCCTTTAATGTGGATGTGGATAGGGGTGCTGAGGGCGAAGCCCTGGCCAGGGGAGTCCCCATACTCGTTGATAACGTCATATACCGGCTCATTGAGAAATATGAAAAGTTTTTAGAGGAGGAGCGCGAGAGGGAGAAGAGGGAGGTGATCGAGAGGCTCATACTACCAGGAAAAATTAAAATACTTCCAGGCTATATTTTTAGAAGGTCAGATCCTGCCATAGTTGGTGTAAGGGTCCTTGCGGGGGTGATAAAACCTAAATACCCCCTCATGAGGGAGGACGGAAGGCCCGTTGGCACCATAAGGAGTATACAGAGCGAGGGGAGGGCCCTGCAGGAGGCTAAGGAGGGGGAGGAGGTGGCTGTAGCCATAGACGGGCCTCTGGTGGGCAGACATATTTTTGAAGGGGACATACTCTATACAGACGTGCCCCCTGAACATGCCCGGGAGCTCCTCAAGCGCTCCTACCTCGTGCCCTCCTCTTATATCGACCTTTTAAAGGAGATTGCGGCCCGCAGGAAGGGAAGGGAGGAATTATAAGCCTTTCTACTCCTCTTGCTGGGGGAGAACATGAAGCTTGTGATTTCCATCCCTCGGCTGGGCAAGGCCTTCCAAAGGGAGATATCGCCCCAGGAAGCTCAAATGTTTTATGGCTTAAAAATTGGAGATGAAGTGGACCTTTCCCCCTTAGGCCTTAAGGGCTATAGAGCAAGGATAACAGGCGGAACAGACCGCGACGGCTTCCCCATGAGGCCCGATGTGCATGGTATCGGAAGGAAAAGGGTGCTCCTTTCAGGAGGACCTGGCATTAGGGGACTAAAAAAGGGAGAGCGAAGGAGGAAGACAGTAAGGGGCAATACCGTGGCGGAAGATATCGAGCAGCTCAACCTTGTCGTTATCCAGGAGGGGGAGACCCCTGCGGAGGAGTTGGTGAAAAAAGATGAAGCCCAAACAGGCTGAGGTAAATATAGGGATGATAGGCCATGTAGATCATGGAAAAACCACGTTAACCTATGCCCTTACAGGGAAATGGACAGATACCCATTCTGAGGAGCTAAAGAGGGGCATCTCTATCCGTCTTGGCTATGCAGACACCGTTTTCGCCAAGGATCCCACCAAGGAGCCCCCCGAGGCCTACAGGCCCCAGTGGGAGCCCGGTCTTGAAATTTTAAGGAGGGTATCCTTCGTGGATGCCCCAGGCCACGAGACACTCCTCACTGTGATGCTCTCCGGTGCCGCCATCCTCGATGGAGCTGTACTTGTAATTGCCGCCAATGAGCCCTGCCCCCAGCCCCAAACTGAGGAGCACCTCCTGGCTGTAAAAATAAATGGGGTTGACAACATCGTTGTCGTGCAAAACAAAATTGATTTGGTGAGCAAAGAAGAGGCTTTAAGGAATTATGAGCAAATAAAAGAATTTCTTTCCTCCTATGGCTACGAAGAAGTCCCCATCATCCCCGTCTCCGCCCACCATAGGGTGAATGTGGACGCCCTGGTGTGGGCCATTGAAGAAAAAATACCTACACCGGAGAGGGATGAGACGAAGCCCTTCCGCATGTGGGTTGCAAGGTCCTTTGACATCAACAAGCCGGGGACCCCCGTCGAAAAACTTAAAGGAGCTGTAATAGGTGGCTCCATTGAGGAGGGAAAGGTTAGGGTGGGGGACGAAATTGAGCTTTCGCCAGGTGTTGAGGGAGAAAAAATTATAACAGAGGTTGTTTCACTTGCTTCCGAGGACTCCAAGCTTGAAGAGGCAAGACCAGGGGGCCTAATAGCCATTGGAACCGAGATAGACCCCTATTATGGTAAAGCAGATCGCCTCAAGGGGCAGTTGGTTGGGAAGCCCGGCACCCTCCCAGAGCCCACCACAGAGTTTGCCATCGAATATTTTCCCATCGAGAGGAAGGTCCAGAAGATCGAAGAACCCCCATTTAAGGTTGGGGAATTGCTTGCCGCCGCCATAGGCACCATGCCAGCAGCCCTTTACATCACATCCTACAAAAAAGATTATATGGAGGTGAAGACAAAAAAGCCTGTGGCGGTGGAGGAAGGGATGAGGATAGCCATCAGCAGGAGGATAGGGAACAGATGGCGGCTGACGGGCTACGGCGTTATAAGGGCATAGTGGTCGACACCAACATGCTCCTTATTCCCTACCAATATCGCGTTGATATTTTTCGCGAATTTGAGAGGTTGTTGCCTGGGCTAAAAATTTATACTGTGCCCCAGGTGGTAAAAGAGGTGGAGCGCCTTTTGTACACAGGTTCTTTGGAAGAAAGACTTGCTGCAAAAATTGCAACAAAGCTACTTGAAAGGGTAGAGATACTTGAAGTCGATCCGGAGGTTCCTACTGATAGGATTTTATTGGAGTTATCAGATGATTATATTATTGCGACAAATGACCGGGAACTTCGCAGAAAGATAAGAGAAAGGGGTGGAACTATAATTTTTCTAAGAGAGCTGAACCATTTGGAGGTGGAGTGATGCCCTCCAGCCCCTTAGGGCCAGACAATTTCCTGATCCCTGATGGACGGCCTCGGGAGCAGTGACCAGAGCTCCTCCGGGTCCTTGATGGTATAATAGGTTAGTCTGTGGTCTATTAGGGGAAATGTAATTATGTCCTCGCTCTCTGTAAAAAACACCGCCCAGGAGTAAATATACAGAGCGTATGTGAGCGTGAGGGCGGTTGTCAGCGAACTTACGTTCTCCAAAATGATTTCTAATGCCCTCTTTACGGGCTCTAACCTCACCTCCAGGATCTTGGAGAGCTCCTTGGGGAAGAGCCTAGTCCTCAGCAAGTCGCGGGGTAGCGGATCCTTTGAGAAAATCAAGGGAGTGAGGTCAGGCTCCACGTAGAGCAGTGCCTCCTCCACCCGATACTCTTTCATTATTTTTTCAACAGCCTCTCCATATATATTTCTAATCCATGCCTGGCACACATAAAATTTCCAAAAAACATCTATGTCTACATGGCCACTAACCAAGCGATATAAATTTACTACCCCCTCAATTATAATACTCCTCGGTATGGGGCTGAGGTTGTATATGTGGGCCACGGCGACGTCCCTGGCACCCTTTAACATTTCCTTCTCCACCCAATACCAACCCTCTCTGAACTCCTCCCTTCCCTCTATGGAAAAAGTTTTAAAGAAGGCCCTATACGATAAAGCTGTCAACATCCTTATAAACCTCAAATTTCTATCCCTTTCATCTACCTTTACAAATTTTCCCAACTTTCCCATATTTTCACTTCCTCAGCTCTAACCACCACCCATTCCTTCCCTCTTTCACCCTTGCACGATACCTTCCCTTTGGGATAGGCTCCTCAGAGCGAAATACAGGAAAGCCAAATTCCCTAGCAATGATGGCCACATGTGACAAATATCCACCCTTCCATATAATAACACCTTTAAATTTTCCGAAAACAGCGGGTATCCAGCTCCTGGGCACCTCCTCAACAGCCAAAATTTTATTATCAATGTTATTCAGCTCCTCCTTTCCTTCTATCACCACTAGATACCCCTCTAATTCTTTGGGGGAGCTTAACGGTGCAAGTTTTATTTTAGTCATTATCGTTGCCCCACCCAGGCACCACTACCTCTAATTGGCCAGGATAAAGGTAATAAAACCTCCCCCTCCTTACGACAACACCCTTCCTCTCGAGGGCCTTGAGGAGGTATTTCGTCGTGCTCGGCGACATCCCAAACTCCTTTTTCATCACCTTCACAATATAATATTGGTTGAAGCCCTGGAGATAGACAAGCACCTCAAGTAATTGCCTCTCCTTCTGGGTGAAGCCAAAGTGACCTACCTCCCATGCTCCTAACCTGCTCCAAACCTTAAAAAGAGGATAGGTCAGCGTAGTGTGTGAAGGTCTGCCCCCGTTGTGGCAGAACAGAGAAGGAAACCCCCTTCATAGGCTTCTTCTGCAGGGACTGCTACCTTGAGCTACACCCTCCTGTAAGGCCAGCAGACTTTGAAATAAAAAGATGCCCCACGTGTGGTAGGATTTTTGTGGGCCGCTGGACCCACTACAGCTTGACATCTATAGCCCAATGGCTAAAGAAGAGAATAAAAATATCAGAAGAGGTGGTAGAGCCCCAACTAACTATCACCCTTACAGAGAAGCACCAGCACATAAGTTACCATGCTATACTAACCGGCAGGATTGGAGGAACATCCATAACATATCGTTTTGGTGGCAAAGTGCGCTTCAAATGGGAACAGTGCCCCTACTGCGCCCGCAGGGCTGGAGAGTACTACGAGGCGGTAATACAAATAAGGGGTAAGAGGTGGAAAAAACTTTATGACGTGCTATTAAGCTGGCTACCCAATCAGATGGATCCTCTGGCCTTTATCACAAAGGAGCTTCCCACCAAAAATGGAATAGACGTATACATTGGATCCAAGAAGGTGGCTGAAAAGTTCTCCCGTAAAGCAAGGCAGCTGGGCGCCGCAATAAAGATCTCCCATTCCCTGGTCACCGTTCGCGACGGCAAACCTATAACTCGTGAATACTTATCCCTTCGCTTAGACTAAAATCTATAATGCTTCCTCTCCCTGGATTATATACTAATGTTCCACCAATACGCTCCTTTAAATGTGAGCGCTCGTGAATGTGCCCCACAAGGGCAAGGGGAGGAGCATAATTTTCTATATACCACAACACCGCCTCTGAACCAGCATCCACCCCTGTTTTGGTAAGGGCAAGCCGTGTACCCTTGGGTGGTGCATGAGAAACAAATATATCTACGTATCCAAGCCCCTCAAGTATGTCATAAGCATACTCTTCGTCCCACTCAAAAATTGTTCTGAAAGGTGTCAGCGGCGAGCCCCCAATACCCCCTATCGTCACACCCATAATTTTCTTCTTCTCACCGTGGACAGAAAAATAGTTAGGTATCCATTGGGGAAGCTCATTATTCCCAGGCACCATGAAGAGTCTGTTATTCCCCACCAATCTTAAGAACTTTATTACTGTCTCCCTATCCCCATTACCAACATCCCCCACACAGATATAAACATCAACACTGCTCGATAAAAGCGTTTTCGCCCATTCCAGATCTCCATGAAGGTCTCCAAATGCCAGGAGGCGCACACCACCACCCCTTTGGAACCCAAACCCTGACCACTTCCCAGTTTAACCCTCGCCACCAACACCTTTAAGCCATAACCCCCATTAGCCACGGGGGCGAGGGCATGGAGGCGGTGACACCTGTGAGGGCTATTAAAAAAGGTGAGAGGAAATGGGCGAAAGCCCTTCAAGTAAAATACTTTGATATTTTTATAAATAAAAATAAGGTGAATGAAATCCTCGCAACCCCTTTAAACATTAAAGAACTGGCCGTCGGTTTTGTGCTCTCCAACGGCTATGTGGAAGATCCAGGAAGCATAGAAGGGGTTAATGTGGGGGATGGGAGTGTCCACGTCCTCGTGGGGCCAGAATACGATTACAAGCTTTCTTTTATGCATGGACACCCCCTCGAGAATATAGATATAAAACCTGTAGTATCACCTTTCACCATTCCTGAAGAAAAAATATTAGAAAAAATCATTTTTGAGGAGGGTGATTTCGCCCTAATTTCTGACAACAACGGTTACTTAGCAAAGGCCATAGACGTAAGCCATACCAATGCCTTCTATAAAGTTATAGGCAAAGCCGTTGTAGACGGATTTGATGCGAGAAATTCCTTCCTTGTGCTATCCCCCAAGCTTCTGCCAGAGGATGTCGTGAGGGCCGCCTATGTGGGCATTCCCGTGGTGGGTGTGGTAGGCCGTGTCACGGATCTTGCGGTAACCGCTGCGGAGAACCTTGGGGTCACCCTCTTTGGCCTGGGGCTTGACGGCCTGGAAATCTACACCCATCCCTCCCGCATCCTTTGACACCTAATGATAAAACCTTAACGTTACCTATTTGTGCGGGGGCCGTGGCGCAGTTTGGCAGCGCGTCGGGCTCCAGGGAAAGCCCTGGAGCGATGAGGGTTACCGATGATTAGCTTCGGGTCTGCTTCGGAGAGACCCGAAGGTCCCGGGTTCGAATCCCGGCGGCCCCATGGGCGCCGGTCGTCTAGCCTGGATAGGACGTCGGCCTTCCACGCCGACGACCCGGGTTCGAATCCCGGCCGGCGCACCTCTTTTAAAGTTTTTCATTATATACTCAAATCGTAGTGGCCAAACCCGGTCTGGACCGCAGGGGGCGAAACCTTCTTTAGGCTTGCGATGTTTATGTGTATCAACTGGGCCCCGGTGGTGTAGTCCGGCTAGCATGCGGGCCTGTCGAGCCCGTGACCCGGGTTCAAATCCCGGCCGGGGCGTTCTACGATCTATTTTTATATAACCTTTTCTAAAAGATTAATTAGAGAATATGAGAGCACTTTCCCCCATTGTAGGTGAATTTCTCCTGTTGGTCGTTGTTGTAAGCATCTCTTTCACCATATATCATTATACGCAATCTATTTTGACAACAAATAGTAGCAAATTAGAATCTACATCAATCTTTAGAAACAAAAT
>CAYZKO010000024.1:0-6541 GCA_964479315.1 uncultured archaeon | reverse complement strand
AACACCACTTCTCACGCGGGCGGTCCGGAAAAGGGGAAGGGTCTACGAGGTTGGCTCCCGGGGGGATAAATTTTTCTTGAGGCATGTGGCCATTAGGGACCGCCACTACTACCAACTCGTACAACCCAGAAGGGGAGCCCCTCCCACCCTTGAGATAGACGGCATCCACATGCATAAAATAAAGGATGTTAACCCCTATACCGATGCCAGGGCAAAGGTAAGGGCCCTTGGGGTTAGGGGCTATGTTTGGGACACGTGCGGTGGCCTTGGGTATACTACTATCTTCCTATTGAAGTGGGGTAACAGGGTGGTGACCACGGAGAAGGACGCCAACGTCCTGGAGCTCGCAGCCCTAAATCCCTGGAGTAGGGGGATGTGGGCGGCCGATGTAAGGAATGTGGATGCGAGACATTTTGTGAAGGGTGTTCCAGGCGAGACGTTTGACGGTGTGCTCCACGACCCTCCCCGCTTCTCCCTGGCAGGAGAGCTCTATTCCCTGGATTTTTATAGGGAGCTCCACAGGGTCCTGGTGCGGGGAGGCAGGCTCTACCACTACGTGGGGAGCCCGGGGAGGAAGAGGGGAAAGGACGTGGCGAGGGGTGTCATTAGGAGGCTCTATGCGGCGGGCTTTAGACGGGTGGAGAGGCATAGGGCCACGGAGGGCGTGGTGGCCCTCAAGTAAACCTTTTCGGTATATTTTTCATTAAGCCGTTGAGCTCGTTTACGCCTGAGACAGCTGAAGTGGATGTGGAGGCTCCAGATACAAGGACGTTCACAATGAAGAGGGTGGAAAGGAGGATGAGGAGGACAAGCACAAAATATTCAACCCCCAGGCTCCTCCCCACCTCCATGCTTCTTTTTATACCTTAACCCCTATTTAAGCCTTGTGGAAGCATGAGGGCCCTCTACCTCCATGTGGACAGAATTGCGTGGCAACCCACCCAGAGGGCGCTGAGGAGCGCCGAGGAGCCGCTGTCAGGGGAAGCAAAGAATGCCTTGGCCATTATGGTTGCTGTGGAGGAGGGGGACGGGGAGGAGGAGGTGAAGAGGCTTGTGGAGGACGTTAAGGAGCATACGGAGAGGATAGGGGTCCGCATGCTGGTGGTCTATCCCTGGGTCCACCTCTCCCACCAACCCGCCAAGCCCCCAAGGGCCTTGACAGTTATAAGAAAAATTGAGGAGGGGTTGAAGGGCATGGGCTTCGTCGTCTACAGGGCACCCTTCGGATGGTATAAAAGATTGATACTGGAGGTGAAGGGGCATCCCCTTGCGGAGCTCAGCAGGAAATTTTAAGGCATACCACAACCTTTAAATATCACCTTCCCCTTTACCTTCCATGCCCCCATGGAGGCTGCTCCCCTGGCTCCGCGGCAGACGCCTAACAAGGGATGTCCACATCCTCGAGGAGTCTGGAAGGATTGGGCTCAAGCCCATAAGGAACCCCCGGGTAAAGGAAATTTTTGAGAGCGCCAAGGCCCTTAGGGAGGCCTATGAGAGAGGGGATGTGGAGAGGATGGCGGAGCTTGTGGGCATTGAGCCCGCGTACGTGAGGATGGTTATAAATATTAAAAAGGAGGGTCCGCCGACCAAGGATTTTGCGCCCCTCATGAACCCCAATTTATATTTAGGGCAGCACGACATCTACGAAACATTGAAGGAAGTAAAGACAAGGGGCGACGTGCGGGAGATCCTCAAGGCCCACGGAATAAGGACCCTCCTGCAGGCCCTGAGGGATTACGGGAGGTGGGCGGAGAGGTTCATGGCCAACTACTATGCCGGCGCCCTGCCCGAGGAGCTGAGGAGTTTTGCAGACGCGGGCGTCCTCCTCCACGATGGGAGGTATGTATTGGTCCATGCCACTCCCCCCACAACCGAGGGCCTCCTGGCCAAGTACGACACCAAAAAGAAGGAGCTTGAGGTGATGCTATTCAGCCCCCAGGGGTTGAGGGCCCTTGGGAGGGCCTTGAAAAATTGGAAGGTAGAGGAGAGGGAGGGGTATGCGCTGCTGAGGAGGAGTGTGGAGGACCATAGGGATGCAGCGGTTCTGCTGAAGCAGTTGAAATATAGGTTCGGGCGGGCCTAAAACCCAACCCCTTTTAAGAACTTTGATGCCTTTCCTCCCATGATCCTTTCCGACGCCAAGATAAAGGAATACGTAAAATCTGGACAGCTCGTTGTGAAACCATTCGATGAAAACCTTGTGGGGCCTGCTTCCATTGACATAAGACTTGGCTTCAAATTCAGAATTTTTAGGCCGGAGAGGACAGAGATCATTGACATCAGAAATTATCACGAGACCCTCATATCGGGGGAGGAGCGGGAGGACAGGGTGGTAAGGCATTATACGCACTCCGAGCTCATAGAACTCAAGAGGCCAGACAGCTATTTTGTTATACATCCAGGCGAGTTCGTCCTCGCCTCCATCTACGAATACATAAAACTTCCGAAGGACGTGGCGGCCATAGTCCATGGCCGCTCCTCCTTCGCAAGGCTCGGCCTCCTCATCCACACCTCTGCGGGCTGGGTGGATCCAGGCTATGCGGGCCACCTGACTTTGGAAATTTATAACGTCAACTCCGTCCCGATAAAACTATTCCCTCTCGTACCCATAGCAAACCTTATTTTCATAAGGGTGGAGGGTGTTGAGAGGGACTATGGGGAGCGGGGAGGGAAATATTACAATGAGGAGGGCGCCTCCCCCTCCCTTATATACAAAGATTTTATGAGGTGATAGCCGAAGAGGAGGAGCCCAAAGGAGAGGGCTGCGCCCCCCATGAGCGTTAGCGTCACTACCCCAAATATTATACCGGTTAAGAGGGCCAGCACTCCGCCAAAGAGCGAAACAAGGCCAGTCATTATGCCTCCCCTCTCACCAAAAATTTTCCTTATCTCCACAAGGGCCTTGAGGTAGAGGGAGGAGGAGAGGAGGAAGAGGAGGACGAAGGGGAGGATGCCAAGGGAGAGCTCCGTGGCTGTGTAGCCGGTCAGATAAAAAAGTATGAAGGAGGAGAGGATGTAGAGGGGGAGCCTGCCAAGGCCCATCCCTTCATCTAATTTTATCCCGCTTGGATCAAATATTGTGGTAAGCCAGGGTGGTGCGTACCTCTCCCCAATATCTGCAACCCTGTCGTTTGCCCTCAGCAGAAGGCTCCCAAGGGTTGTAGTTATTATTATGGCCAGGAAGAGCCCTCCCATCATCTCGGAGGCATGGGGGAGCCCTATCTCCTGGGCAATGGCTGAGAAAAATAAAGAGAATTCGCCAAGGGGGAGCATGAGGATGCCGAGTTTTACAGATCTCCTTACCTCAAGCCCTATGGCCGGACCAGCCACATATATAATAAAGAGCTGTATCCATACAAGGATGGAGGCGAGGAGGGAGAGGAGAAGGGCCTTGGGGGAGAAGACCATCGTATACTTCATGCCGAGGGAGGTAAAAAAGAAGAGGGTGAAGAACTTTTTGTAGTGGAGGAGTTTGTGGTATATCTTGTCGGCAATGGGCGTGCTTGCCACAGCAAGACCTGCAAAAAAGGCTCCCAGCACAGGGGAAATCCCGAAGATGGATACCCCGTAGGAGAAAAGTGTTATGAGGCCTAAAGCGAAGAGGGGCAGTTGTTCTTCCTTAGCTATAAATCTTATCTGCTTAAATATTTTTATGACGGCAGTGGAGCCCACGGTGAGCACTAGGAAGGCCAGGGCAAACGTGTGGATAAAAATTTTAGATAGGGGGACACTAACCCTTATCATGCCAAGTAAGTAGGCAATAAACAGG
Organism: uncultured archaeon; assembly: GCA_964479315.1. Lineage (GTDB taxonomy): Archaea > Iainarchaeota > Iainarchaeia > JAADDC01 > JAADDC01 > WANZ01. The sequence continues at coordinate 2,772 of CAYZKO010000024.1, read as the reverse complement.
ACTGAGAGCACGTCCTCGAGGATGAGCATGGAAATGGCAATGCGGGCCTCCTTCCTGCCGCTCCAACCCCTCTCAAGTATCGCCTGGGAGATGATGGCCGTAGAGCTACACGCCAGGGAAGCGCCCAGTATGAAGGACTCCAGGGGCTCGAAGCCAAGGAACTGGCCCAGGAGGTAGCCGGCGACAAATATTATGCCGCTCTTAACAGGGGAAAGAAAGAGGGCATACACGCCCGCCTCGCCAAATTTCCTGGGGTTCATTTTAAGGCCTGAGAAAAAGAGTAGGAGGATGATACCCAAGGACGACATGAGCTCAGTCACCTCATTGGGGCCTAGGCCCATGAGGGCCCCCGCAACAAGATAGCCCACGATATCGGGGAGTCCCAGCCTCTGGGCCGCGCTCCCCAGGAGCAGGCTAAAGAAAAGGGTGGCGCCGAAGTGGAAGAGGAGGCTATTGGCTTCCACCACTTACCCCCTTGTTAAGTTTTTTAAGCAGGTCGGCAGGGGAAACTACAGGGTAGCTTATTCTCTCCACAACTTCCTCCGCCGGCTCCCCCTCCACGCTTATACCTGCCAGCCGGCTCCTCAGCTGCTGGGGATCCTCCACGGGGAAGTGGAGGCCCTTTATCCTTCTAAGAACGAGGATGGTCCAGGGGGGCGCCTCCACAGCCTCAAGCATGGTCCTGCCGCTGTCAAGGGCTATATGAATATCTTCCCCAGCCTTTAGGCGCCTAAGGGCCTCCTTGGCCAGGGCACCCGCCATGTGCTCGTCGAGCCGCTCCCCCCTCAGCCTCCTCTCCACCGCCTCCCCGTGGGCCGCCAGCATCCTCTCCACCGTAGCCGTGGAGAGGCCCAGGAAGGCGGCAATCTCCTGGGTTGTTTTTCCCCTATCCCTGAGGACCACGGCGTAGGAGGCCGCCATGAGGGAGGGGACCCATGTGAGGTTCCTGAGCTCCACTAATTTTCTTGGTCCCCCCACTATCTCAATGGCCTTTACAAACACCCTGAAGGCCTCTTCATCCACAGGAGACTCCCTTTCAACGCCCGTTATCACCCTCATATTTTTACCTCCTTACAAGCTCTGAAAGGGGTGGCCCCACCCTCACGAGGCCCGCTTCGGTAATTTCCAAGACGTGGGTCTTTGTGTCGTGGCCGCAGAGGCGCATGCCATCTATCCTTATGGTTCTGAGCACGTCCCCCACAGGGAAATTAAACATTCTTGCGTCCCTCGGCGTTATTACCTTCTTAGAGAGCACGATCGTCCCATCAAGGATGTGGGATACCGCGTAGCCCCCGGCCGCCTCCGCAGAGGTCTCCTCATGGGCAGATCTTTTTTGGGAGACAAGGAGGGCCGTCTGCCCCCACTTCTTCAGGAAGTTAAATAGCTTGCGGACGATGTTCCTCGCCAACATTTCCCTTGCCTCAAAGAGGCCCGTAACGGAGTCTATGACCACATTCTTTATGCTGTACTCCCTTATGGTGTAGGCAAGGGTGTCCAGGAGCATGTCCACATCCTCCCTCAGCCTAGTGGAGGAGGCAGCATCTATTAAAATAATGTTCTCGTCCACTGCCTCCCTCTCTATGTTCATTGCAGCCGCCCTCTGGTAGAGGCCTGTGCTCACGAAGGGGGCAGGCGACTCCACCGTGATAAAGGCCACGGGGTAGCCCAGGGAGGCCTGTTTAACGGCAAACTGCTCCACAAGCAGTGACTTGCCTGTGTCGGGGATGCCGGTAATATTGATCACCGCCCTGTAGGGGACGCCCCCCAGCACCACCCTCCTGGGACCTTCCTGGCCATACTCCATTATGAAGAAGAGGTCGTCAAGGCCCTCCACGCCCGTGGGGACTCCAAAAATTCGGGGAGCCATCCTTGATGCTTCCTTGGCCGTATACACCGCATTCACGTCCACTTCTCTCCACTCACTCACACTCCCACCCCTCCAACATCTTCAGAACACCCCTCACATACGTCAGGAAGGCCCTATACTTTTCCCTGCCCTCCACGTGCCTCCTGTATTCCCTTTCCCTCCTCAGCCTCTCCTTCCGCTCCCTTTTTCTTACATCTCTCATGCAGATACCTCCACATTGCCTCAAGCTTCTTGTTCACCAAATCCTTATATTTTCTCTCCACCTCTTCCCTAAGCACTTTTTTCTTCTTGGCTAACCGCCTCCTCTCCTTTTTTATCAGCTTCCTCAGATCTTCTTGAGCCTCCACGTCCCAAGGAAGGGGAGGAGGGGTTTTTCAAGCTTGAGGGCATCGGGATGCCTCCTCACTAGGAGCTGGGCAGCCCTCCTAAATATCTCCTTCCTCCCACCCTTTTTCTCTGCATACCTGTCTATGTCGATCTCGTAGCCATGGGGCTTGTCCACCAACGCATTATAGAGGGCGCGGGCGGCAAGCTCCACATTGTCGTACCTTGCCACCTTAACCTGAGGTCTTTTCTTTTCCATTTTTTCTCTGGCGCTCTTCAATTTCCTATGTGCCCTCTTGACGCTCTTAGTAACCTCCGTCACGCTCCTCACAATCTTCCTTGCCTCATTAGTCCTCTTCTTGAGGATGTGGGCCTCCACAACCCCTGTCTTCCTCCCCAGCCCCTCCACGTAGGAGGAGACGGAGGAGAGGAGCCTAAGTTTTTCGTTGAGCACGTGCTCAAGCTCCTCCACCTGCATATCTACTAATTCCTTCAAGAGCTCCTCCAGCTCCTCTACCCTTCCCCTTATGTGCAGCGTCTTCTCGGGCATGAAAGAAAGTTTTTCCTCGAGCTCCTCCACA
>CAYZKO010000023.1:0-6720 GCA_964479315.1 uncultured archaeon | reverse complement strand
AGCGTTCCGTCCGCATCGAAGAGGATGGCCCTGTAGCTGGCCGTCATGTATTTAAGCCCTCCCCACGTTATTTTAAACCTATGGCCAAAATGGAGGTCCACTTCCTCCCCTGGGACGACAGGCTTGCCTCCCTCTATGCCGTTTACGGTATATGGGCCCCCATAATGTCCGGGCACCCAGTGAACACCTACACCCTTTGGGCACTTTATTTTACAAACAAGGATATTTTGCCGGAAAGCCCTGATTATGTGGAGAAATGCATTCTAAAAATTGTAAAGGGGGAAGAACTAAGTGAAGCAGAAGAGAAATATGTGGAGGAGGTTGTCAGCCTTTCTCCTCCGTCCTGGATGAGAAAGGCAGCCCTGGAGCAGTACGAGGTGCTTAAGGAGGAGTTTAAATCTGTGGAGGATGCCATGGAGAAGGTGGTGGCAAGGGCCTTTGGAGATGTCTTCCACAGGCCTATCTATATTTTTCCTTGTGTGTGGCTGGGTGGTAGTGCAGGCTCGGTTATGGGGGATGTCGTTGCGCTCTGCCCGAATGCGTTCAAAAGAGATGTGGACAACCTCCTCTTTACCTTTGTCCACGAGCTCCTCCACATCTTCCACAGGAGGAACAAGGAACTCCACGAATTGTTCCACAGGGAAAGAAAAAGGATTGGGCTACCGATCCATGAGCCATTTATCCAGTCATTGACAAATATCATATGGTATCTTTCAGGAAAGTCAAACACCCTTTTTAAATTTTATTACGACGAAGAATGGAAGGGGTTGGTAGAAGTAGAGGACAGGATGCGGGAGGTTATAAGGCGGTGGTGGGAGGAAGGAGGGAACCTGAGGGACTTCTTGGAGGAGTTCCTGAAGGGGCTTTAGCGTTTTAAAAGTTGTGACCCCCATGTATTCTTGGTATGAGGCGCAGGCAGTTCCTGAAGAGGTTGGCAAAGTTGCTGCCCGCCATGGCACTCTCAGGGGGCTTCCTCCGCTCCTACTTCCACGGCAAGCCGCTTCCTGTGGACGGGGTGCGCGTGGTCATGCATAAAATTCCCCCTTTCCCAGAAGTTGCCTATACAGTGAACAAAACACCCATTATTTTTGTCTCCCCCGAGGAACCGGTCCTTTCAAAAATAAGCAAGACGTTGGGAACCCTGAAGCAGAGGATAGAGGCCTTAAATATAAGGTTAGAGGACTTTGAGCACCTCATAACAGACGCCAGGACCTTTGAGCACCTCAGGGGCCATCTCCCCGAACATATGAGGGTCACTGTGCTTGCACTTCCTTCGGAGGCAGAAAAGGTTAAGGGGGATAATGTGAAGGTTGTGGTGTTGCCCAAAGAGCTAGAGCATAATTATGACTGGAAAACAGAGGAGGTAATAAAGGATATGGGCGCAGGTATCGGCATAGTGCTGCCCTTCCTTTCCTTTTTAGTGAACAAGACGACACGCCGCCAGCTCCTGGCGAGCGCCGCCCTTTCCGCTGCTTCCCTATTCGTCGGCGGGCGCTGGGGAGAAAGGTATTCACACATAAAATACGTTCCCAGCGCAAAGCCTCCCTATATAAGGCCCATGGCCTCCGACACCTATGGAGGCAAATATATAGAACATCTTTTCGAATATGTGAAGCGATACGGAGGAGAAAAGTCTGTTGCAATATTCTCTTATCCAAAACCGACGCCTCTACGCTACATCCTTAAATTTAGAAGGAAGAAAAAATAAGTTACAGCACCCGGCTGCAACCACCCCTCCTGCACATCCACACCTCCCCATCCTTTATTATAACCAAGCTCTCTTCACCCCTATACATTCCCCCTGGAACTCCAGTGGCGCTTCCAGGATTAATAAAAATTTTTCCACAGCACCCCTCAACAGAGGGGATGTGGGTGTGCCCGTGGATGACCAGGGAGGCAGAAAACTTATCCGCTATGGCAGCCAGGGCCCTCAAGTTTCCCCTGGGATGAACCTGGTGCCCATGTATAACAAGGGCTCTTCCGAGGGGCAGATGGACCACCCTGTGGCTCGGCAGACGAATAAAGTCTGTGTTCCCCCTTACAGCCACAAGCTCCCCATGGTGGGACAGGTATTCCAGCACCCATCCCTCATTCACATCACCTGTATGGATGATAATATCCCATCTCCTCTCCACAATTTCTTTTACCCATTGGGGTAGATCTTCAGCCCGGAAAGGGATGTGCGTATCCCCTAAAATAAGTATCATAAAACTTTCCTCCCCTTCTTTATTTTCTTGTGCAGCCCTTCATTATAGTGGGGGTTCATCCCCCTTATGAGAGGGCAAAATTCCCTCTCAGGGCATGCACCAACAACACATTTTGGAAGGACAAGGCGGGAGCCATTCACCTCGGCGGTAAGTGCATCAAACAACTCGCTGGCCACACCTTTCAGCACAAAGGGTATCTGCCTTACAAAATGCTTCATGGAGGTTTCTGCCCTCTCGCATGCCCTTATTCTGAAGAACTGGGAGGGGGCGAGGAGGTGGTGGAGGAAGAGCGAGAACTCCACACCAATCTTTATTGACTGGGGCACTGCATAAACTTTCTCATACGGTGGGGCGTCCAACATCCTGAAATTTTCTACCACCCATTCAAAGAGCCTCTTCGCCTCTGTATTGTTTCCAACGGAGGGATAAATATAGAAGCTCCCCCTTTCCATGGCCTTATAAATGCTTTCAGACCTCATTAATATTGTCCTGTGGCGCTTAAGCTCATTAAAAAGCGTTAGGGGAACCGCAGCCCTGAACAAAAAGAAACCGTCAAGGGCGTGCCTGTATGCAATATCAGAAAGCTTAATAGTATTTTTTACTATTTCTCCCCACCCCTCTGGAGGCCTCCTCCTTATTTCCTCCACGGCCCTTAAAAATTCCTTTACAGATCCCTTTTTGTAGTAATAATGGACAAGCTCGAGCCTTTCAGCCTCCAGGCCTTCCCTGTGGAAGGGGTGTGGGTGGGGCCCTCCCATGGAAGGGGCATTCTTGGCAGCCAGATATATCTCACCAACATCACTTCCCATTATTTCCTTCTCCATACCATTCAAGGCCTCCCCTATCTCTGGGTGCTCCCCTGGGGCCTTTTTCATGGAGGCGATGGCGTCAACGGAGAGGACGGCGAGCATGTGGGTGGGGCTCCCCAGGCCCACAACGCCCCTGGCCTCCTCCCTCCTTATCCCCAGCTCCTCCATCTCCTTATATATTTTTATTTCCTCCCTTATAAGATTTACAACATCCCCAGATACCCATCCCGGAACCTCGGGCTCCTCTATGGGCACGTAGCGCTGGGAGAGCACCATGTAGGAGCCAAAGGGGTAGGAGGTGAAGTAGAGGTCCAGGATCCTGCTCCCCTTTATTTGGAAGAGCAGTTGGACAGAGGTGGTCATGGAGGCATAGCCCCTCGCTATAGCATCATTTATTATGACCTTTACCTTCTCATTAGTGTCCTCCCTTTCCATGGAAATAAAATCCTTTGGGGATACGGTTCCAAAACCGCCAAGCGCGATCACTTCCTTCGGCCCAAGCCCCTCCACATGGGGAAACGTATCAAGGAGGCGGACGTCCACAGAGTAAGATGGGGGAGGGGGTTAAGGGGATTTGTCCCCAACACTTAAAAACCCGTCTACCAAGATTTGACAGGATGGAGGTGGAGCGCCTCCTCCAGCACCTCCTGGAGCGCCTCGGCTACGACAACCCCCTTCATGTAAAAATATTTATAAAGTTGCGGGAGGGTCCCATGGGATCCACAGACATAAGCAGGGGCATTGCAAAGAGAACAACAGTCATCTACCATCTCAACAGGCTTGTGGAGGGCGGACTCCTCGTAAAGAAGGGCAACTTATATTTTATAAGGGGTGGCAGCCTTGAGGCCATGGTGAAAGAGTTAAAAAAGGATGTGGATGCCCTCTTTGAGGAGCTGGTGGAGGTGGCCAGGGAGGTGGACCGCCACCTTTAAAAAGACTGTCAACCAAGTATTGACAGGTGATGGTATGAAGCTCCGCGTTGCCCGCGCATATCAGCAAGATGTGGGGCGTGGCATAGTCCGTCTCCCCTCCCACATTTTTAGAAAATTAGGGCTTGCATCGGGAGATTTTGTCCTCATAAAGGGTGAGAAGGAAACCGTGGCCAAGGCCCTAAGATTATACAAGGAGGACGAGCTTCGGCACCCAGATATTATACGGATGGATGGAGATCTGAGGAGGTCCGCCGGCGCCTCGGAGGGGGAGGAGGTTGAGGTTCTGCCAGTAAAGGAGAAGAAGCCGGCAAGAAAGATTATACTTGCACCCATGGATGAGGATAGCGCCCACATCCTAAGGATCCTCAGGAAGGAAGATATTGTGGAGTATCTTATTGAGCGCCCCCTCACGGAGGGGGACATTATAACTATTCCTGTCTACGTCCCCGGCTACTTTGAGACGGTGGGCGTGAGGGCTGTGGTGGTGAGGACAGAGCCCAAGGGGGTAGTGTATGTAGACGAGGCTACAAAAATAGAAACGAGGGAGAAAGCCGAGGGAAGAGCTGGCTGCGTAACCTACGAAGATATCGGGGGGCTGAAGAGGGAGATAGACCTTATAAGGGAGATGGTGGAACTCCCTCTCAAACATCCTGAGGTGTTCCAGCGGCTGGGCATCGAACCCCCCAAGGGCGTCCTCCTCTACGGTCCCCCTGGCACAGGGAAAACGTTGCTTGCCAAGGCAGTGGCCTGCGAAAGCGACGCATATTTTATCTCCATCAACGGCCCCGAAATCGTTTCCAAGTACTATGGCGAGAGCGAGCAGAACTTAAGAAAAATTTTTGAAGAAGCAGAAAGAAACGCTCCCGCCATTATTTATATAGATGAGATTGATGCCATTGCTCCAAAGCGCGAAGAGGTTACTGGAGAGACAGAGAAGCGCCTGGTGGCACAGCTGCTTACCCTTATGGATGGGTTAAAGGGGAGGGGCCAGGTGATAGTTATTGCCTCCACCAACAGGCCTGATGCCATAGACCCCGCCCTCAGGCGGCCTGGAAGGTTTGACAGGGAGATCGAAATAGGCCTCCCCAATAGGGAGGGAAGGAAGGAGATCCTCCACATCCACACCCGCAGGATGCCCATTGAGGTGTTCGATTCAAAGGAGAGGGTGATGAGGGTTCTGGAGAGGCTTTCTAGGGAGGATAAGGAGTTCAGGGGGCTCCTGGAAAAGATAAAGGGTATGGCGGTTGAGAAAATAAAGGAGGAGGCAATGCGGTTATCTCAAGAGAAGCTTAGGAGGTTGGAGTATGAGCTGAAGGATGACATGCTGGGCGAGATAGCCGACAAGACCCATGGCTACTCCGGGGCAGATCTTGCGGCGCTCTGCAAGGAGGCTGCCATGATAGCGCTGAGGAGATACCTTCCTGATATAAAAGAAATTGGGGAGGAGCCCCTTTCCAGGGAGTTCCTTGAGGGGATGAAGGTCACCCGTGAGGACTTTGAGAAGGCGTTGTTGAGGGTGGAGCCCTCGGGCATGAGGGAGGTGATGGTGGAGATACCTAAGGTTAGGTGGGAAGATATTGGAGGGCTTGAGGATGTGAAGCAGGCCTTGAGGGAGGCTGTGGAGTGGCCTTTGAAATATCCAAAGCTGTTTGAGGAGGCTGGGGTGGAGCCGCCCAAGGGCATCCTCCTCCACGGACCCCCTGGAACCGGGAAGACCCTATTGGCCAAGGCTGTTGCCACGGAGTCCAATGCTAATTTTATTCCAGTGAGGGGGCCTGAGATACTTTCGAAGTGGGTGGGGGAGAGCGAGAGGGCCATAAGAAAAATATTCCATAGGGCGAGGCTCGTGGCCCCTTCTATTATCTTCTTCGATGAGATAGATGCCATTGCGCCTGCGAGGGGCAGTGATGTGAACAGGGTTACTGAGCGGGTGGTGGCGCAGCTGCTGAGCGAGATGGACGGAATCGCATCCCTCAAGGACGTGATAGTTATCGCCACTACAAACAGGCCTGATCTTCTTGATCCTGCACTGCTAAGGCCTGGTAGGTTTGATAGGATTATTTATGTTCCGCCGCCGGATGAGAGGGCCAGGGAGGAAATATTTAAAGTCCACACAAGGAGGATGAAGCTGTGTGAAGATGTTGATCTGAAGGAGCTTGCCAGGAGGACGGAGGGCTATTCTGGGGCAGACATTGCAGCTGTCTGCAAGGAGGCTGGGCTCAACGCCATTAGGAGGGCTGTAAGGGAAGGCAGGGATTCCATCGGCTGCGTCTCGATGAAGGACTTCGAGGAGGCGCTGAAGAAGGTGAAGCCGTCGTTGAAAAAGGGAAGATAGGTCATTCTCCTGGACGTTTTATAACGAGTCCACCATCCTTTATTTCAAGGATTACGTCCTCACTTCCTTTTAATTTTTCTAAAACATTCTGATTTGATGTAAACGAGAATAGTAACAGGAATATCGAACCTACGAGTCCTAACATTTCCCTTAGGAAACGCCTCTTCTCCTCATTCATCATCATATGATTATACAAAGGATATATAAAAAGGTTACTTCTTCAGCTCCTTCTCAACTTCCCTTGCACCCTCCTGAAAAGCCCTTACAGCAATACCAACATTTTTTACGAGGTCCTTCGCCTTACTGGGGAAGAATAACACTATCAAGATTATTATTAGTAGCAGTATCTCACCAAGCCCCATGTTGAACATGCTCTCTGGAAGTAGTTGAGAACAAAACCTTTTAAAAATCTTGGCATCATGGAGTGGTGTGTTTGA
>CAYZKO010000022.1:0-6956 GCA_964479315.1 uncultured archaeon | reverse complement strand
CCTCTCAAAGAGGAGCGCCGCCCCCGTCCAGAGAACGGCAGGCAGGACGTCCACTTCTTTACCCAGGACAGCAAGCCCAACCGCCTCATTAAAATATTTAAACGGGAGGTAGGTAGCCACCACCCTCACCCAATCGGGAAGGAGCTCAAGGGGTATGAAGGAACCGCCGAAGAGCGTCATGGGAATGCTCACAAGGAATACCTCCATGGCCCACGTGGTGTTGGTGAACACAGCGAAGTACGCTATGCCAGATGAGAGCAAGAAATAAAAGAGCCAGCCGAGAAATATCAGGAAGAGGACTACGTGGAGGTTCTTACCACCGAGCTGCCCATACAACCAGAGGAACACAAGAAGGGATACCGCAAGGGGCAATAACTCCCTACTAAGCATCAAGAGGGCCTCGAACCTAGCAGGCTCCACTGGCTTCGTGAGCATGACCTGGAACTCTCCCAACCTTATTTTTCCCTCAATCCTTGCCCTTATCCATGACTGCAGTGAGTACGCGAGGTTCGCCGCCGCCACGTAGAGCACCATATTCCCGTAGCCGGGCAGCTCCCTACTGGCGTAAACGGACGAAATAATAATTACTACCAAAATGGGAACTAACACATCAGGGAGAATATCACCGGGGAAGAGCAGGTACCTCTTGAGGCCTGCCTTGAGCAGGGAGCCCATGTAAAAGCCCCTGGCGCGAGCCCGTTAAAAACACCGCCCTTGGGCTCCGGCGGGGCTGCAACCACCCCAAGGCTTAAATACTTTACCTCGCATAGGCTTAAAAGCTCTTCTTCCATCCCCTAACCCAGAAATCCACCCTCCGGTGGGCCCCATGACCAAAAAGCGCTCCATAATGGACCACATTTTTGTCCCAAGGGCCAGGATACTCTCAGAAGAGGAGGTGCAGGACCTTCTCCAAAGGCTAAAAATACCGGACAAGTACAAGCTCCCCAAACTCCTTTCCACCGACCCCCTCGCCGTGGAACTGGGCGCAAAGCCCGGTGATGTCGTCGAATTACATAGAAAGTCCCCCATCTCGGGCGAAAGCATATATTACCGCGTGGTGATATGATGTGGGAGGTGGTTGAGGCCTACTTCAGGGAGCACACTCCCATCAGCCAGCAGTTAGAATCTTACAACCAGTTTATAGTTGAGCGCCTGCCAGAAATAATAGAGGAGCATTCCCTCATTGACCCCGAGGTCGGAAACCTCGTCATAGAGGTGAAGGGATACCACTTGGAGAGGCCCCACATAGAGGAGGTTGACGGCGCCTTCCGCAAACTTTACCCCCTTGAGGCGAGGATACGCAACAGGAGCTACATGGCCCCCCTCTACCTCGACATGGTGGCGATCAGGAAAAATGTGGAGATACAGAGGGCAAAGATAAAAATTGGAGAGATACCTGTAATGGTGAGATCAAAGCTCTGCTGGACCCATGGCATGAGCGAGCAGGAGCTCGTCTCCGTCGGCGAGGACCCCCTTGACATGGGCGGCTACTTCATCATAAACGGGGTGGAGAAGGTCCTTGTGGCCCACGATGAGCCAGCCCCCAACAAGATCATCGTATCGAGGGACGAAGAGGGGAGGGTGGTGGCCCAAGTATTTTCCCGGAGGAGGGGCTACACAGGAAAAACTGTTGTCACCAGGAGGAAGGACGGGCTGTGGAGCGTCTCCTTCCCCTCAGTCCTCCAAATTCGCTGGATCGTCCTCATGAGGGCCCTGGGCTTTACAGACGACGAAGAAATCCTCGACGCCCTAGTGGGCGAGCAGGAGGTCGTCAACGACGTGTTGTTGAACCTCGAGCAGTCCCCTGTAAAAACGGAGGAGCAGGCGCTGGAGGCCATCGGCAAAATGGTGGCGCCGGGCCAGATAAGGGAGTACCAGCTCCGCAGGGCCCAGGAAGTAATTGACACATTCCTCCTCCCCCACATAGGCACGGAGCCAGACCACAGGAAGGCAAAAGGATATTTCCTCATCCGCATGGCCGAGAGGACATCAGAGGTTTATTACAACCTCCGCCCCGTGGACGACAAGGACCACCTTGCAAACAAGCGCATCGAGCTTGCGGGAAAGCTCATGGAGAACCTCTTCGTCTTCGCCCTCCGCTCCCTCATTAGGGACATACGCTTCCAGGTGGAGCGCTCCATAGCAAGAAGAAAAATACCCAAGCTCCAAACAATCGTCCGCATGAGCGCCTTCACAGACGCCATAAGCTTCGCCATGAACACAGGGACGTGGCCAAACAGAAGGACTGGCGTCTCCCAGCTCCTCCAGAGAACAAATTTCCTCGACCCCATCTATGAAATGAGCCGCGTAAAGTCCCCCCTCTCCAAGAAGAGGAAGAACTTCGAGGCAAGGGAGGTCCACGGCACCCACTTCGGGCGCTACTGCCCCATCCAGACCCCCGAGGGGCAGGCGTGCGGCCTTGTAAAACACTTCGCCCTCCTGGCAAGGACCACCACGGCCTCTGACCCAGAAAAAATTGAGAGGCTCCTTAGAAAGTTAGGTGTTACGACGGTGGTAGGATGAAGGAGGCAAAGGTATATGTTAATGGGAGACTGCTCGGCTTCCACCCAAATCCAAAAAAGCTTGTTGAGGAGATAAGGAAGAGGAGGCGTTCCGGTCAGATTCCGTGGACGATCTCCGTTACCTACTACGAAAACACCAACGAAGTTTATATTTACACAGATGCGGGCCGTCTCGTGAGGCCCCTCATTGTGGTAAAAAACGGCAAGCCCCTCCTCACTGAGGAGCACCTCAAGCAGCTCAGGGAGGGCAGGCTCACGTGGGATCAGCTCGTAAAGCAAGGCATTATAGAATATCTCGACGCCGAGGAGGAGGAGAACGCCTACATCGCCTCCTCCCCCGAGGAGCTCACGGAGGAGCACACCCACCTCGAGATACACCCCTCCCTCGTGCTCGGCCTAGGCGTAAACCTTATCCCCTGGCCAGAAAGAAACCTTACCACCCGCCTCCTCCACGGCTCCAAGATGGGGGACCAGGGCCTCGGCCTCTACGCCTCCAACTTCAAGCTCCGCACCGACACCATGTCCTACATCCTCTACTACCCCCAGCGTCCCCTCGTAAAGACCCGCGTCCTCGAATACGCCCGCCTCCACAGGAGGCCCTATGGACAAAATATTATAGTGGCGGTGATGCCCTACGAGGGCTACAACATGATGGACGCCATTGTAATGAACAAAGACTCCATTGAGAGGGCCCTCTTCAGGGCCGTCTTCTTCAGGACGTACGAGGCCATTGAGAGGAGGTACCCTGGAGGCCAGAGGGACCGCTTTGAGGTGCCCTCGGAGGGCGTGAGCGGATACCTCGGCGAGGAGGCCTACCACGCACTAGGGGAGGACGGCATCGCCGTCCCAGAAACGTACGTCAAGGGGGGCGACGCCCTCGTGGGGAGGACATCACCCCCCAGGTTCCTTGAGGATGTGGCCCACTTCGGCATTGTGGAGGAAAAGAGGAGGGAGAATTCTGTCCTCCTCAGGCCAGACGAGGAAGGCTACGTAGACACCGTTATAATAACCTCCGACGAGAACGGCCACCGCATGGTAAAAATCAAGGTCCGCCAGGAAAAGATCCCAGAGATAGGGGACAAGTTCACGGCCAGGATGGGCCAGAAGGGAGTCATAGGCATGATCGTCCCCCAGGAGGATATGCCCTTCACCCCCCAGGGCATTACGCCCGACCTAATATTTAACTCCCACGCCTTCATCTCAAGGATGACGGTCTCGTACGTCCTAGAAATCTTGGGGGCCAAGGCCGCCGCCCTGGAGGGGTGGAGGGAGGTGGATGCCACCATGGGCGAGGGCATGGAGGCGGAGGACTTTGAAAAAGTTCTGAGGGCCCACGGCTTTAGAAAGACGGGCAAGGAGGTCCTCTACGATGGAAAGACAGGCGAAGAGATAGAGGCAGACATCTTCATAGGCCCCATCTACTACCTCCGCCTCAAGCACCTCGTCTCCCAGAAGTACCAGGCCCGCGCCAGGGGGCCCATCCAGATCCTCACGCGCCAGCCCACGGAGGGAAGATCAAGGGAAGGGGGCATAAGATTTGGAGAGATGGAGAGGGACACCCTCATTGGCTACGGAGCCGCCATGACGCTCTACGAAAGGCTTGTGGAGGAGTCCGACAAAACAAAAATACTTGTGTGTGAGAAGTGCGGAAACGTGGCCGTGGAGGACGCCATAAGGAAGAAAAGATACTGCCCAGTCTGCGGCTCCACAAAGGTGCAGGAGGTGGAGGTGTCCTATGCCTTCAAGCTCCTCCTTGATGAGCTGAAGTCCATAGGAATATACCCCAGGCTAATACTAAAAGATAAGGCGTGAGAGCATGTCCTCCCGCAAAACCATAGGAGGTATAGAATTTGGCATCCTCTCCCCCGAAATGATAAGAAAAATGTCTGTCGTGGAGGTAACCATCCCAGAGACCTACGACGCCGACGGCTTCCCCATAGAGAACGGCCTCATGGATCCAAGGATGGGGGTGGTGGATCCCGGCCTGAGGTGCAAGACGTGCGGCCAGAAGATGAACAAGTGCCCAGGCCACTTCGGCCGCATAGAGCTCGTGCGCCCCGTAATCCACACGGAGTATATAAAATATGTCGAGGCCTTCCTGCTGGCCACATGCCCCAAGTGCGGCCGCATCGTTCTCCCCGACGAGGCCCTGGAGCAGATAAAGAAGAAATATTCTGGCAAGGAGCGCCTAAAGGTTATTGTGAAGAAGGCCTCCGAGATCTCCAAGTGCCCCCACTGTGGCTACGAGAGACCAAAGCTAAAATTCGAGAGGCCGTATAACTTTTTCGAGATCCGGGGGGAGGAAGAGAAGCGCATCTGGCCCACAGAGATACGCGAACGTTTCGAACGCATCCCCGACAAGGATCTTGAAATTATGGGCTTCGACCCGAGAAAGTTCAGACCAGAATGGCTAATATTAACTGTCCTCCCCGTGCCCCCAGTCACCATAAGGCCCTCTATTATCCTTGAGACGGGCGAGCGGGCCGAGGACGACCTCACCCACAAACTTGCAGACATCGTCACCACCAACCTGAGGCTGAAGGAGAACCTCGACGCCGGCGCTCCCCAGCTCATCATCGAAGACCTCTGGGATCTCCTCCAGTACCACGTTACAACCTTCTTCAACAACGAGGCCTCCGGCGTGCCCCCCGCCCGCCACCGCTCCGGCAGGCCCCTCAAGACCCTGGTCCAGAGGCTGAAGGGGAAGGAGGGGCGCTTCCGCTATAATCTTTCTGGCAAGCGCGTTAACTTCGCGGGAAGAACTGTCATAACGCCGGATATAAAAATATCTGTGGGGGAGGTGGGGGTGCCCCGCGAGATGGCAGAGGAGGTAACGGTCCCCGTCCACGTTACAGAGTGGAACATCGAGGAGGTGCGCCAGCTCATTAAAAGGGACACCTATCCCCGCGCCCTCTACATCATCCGCCCCAACGGTACAAGAAAAAGAATTACACCTGAGAACAAAGAAGACATCCTCGAGGAGCTCGCCCCAGGATATATTGTAGAGAGGCAGGTGGTGGATGGAGATATAGCCCTCTTCAACCGGCAGCCCTCCCTCCACAGGATTTCCCTCATGGCCCACAGGGTAAAGGTCCTCCCCGGAAAGACCCTTAGAATTAATCCCCTCACGTGCAAGCCCTACAACGCCGACTTCGACGGCGACGAGATGAACATCCACTTTGTCCAGACCAAGGACGCTCAGGCGGAGGCCAGGGAGCTCATCTCCGTCAAGCACAACATCCTCTCGCCCCGCCACGGCAGGGCCCTCGTGGCTGCGGACGAGGACGCCATCACGGGCATCTTCCTCCTCACCTGGAGGGACACAAAGTTTACAAAGGAACAGGCAGCCCAGCTCCTCTACTCTGTGGGCATAAAAGAAATCCCAGAGCCGGACGAGGACGGCCTCATCCCTGGCAAAAAAATCTTCTCCATGCTCCTCCCCAAGGACATGAACCTTGAATTCCCCTCCTCCCTCTGCTCCTTCACAAGGGAGCTGGGCTACTGCGAGGACTGCAGGGAGTGCCCCTACGACACCTACGTTATTATAAAAAACGGGGAGCTTGTGAAGGGAGTGGTGGACAAGAAGGGGGTGGGTGCAGGCGGCAAAATAATCGACTACATCTACAGGGTCCACGGCCCCCAGGCCGCCGAGGACTTCCTCACAAAGCTTGGCATCCTCTCCACAATGGTCTTCAAGGTAATGGGCTTCACCATCTCCTACAACGAGCTGCGCCTCAAGCCCGAAACCTTAGAGAAGATAAAGGAGATAGCCGAAAAGGGGGAGAAAAAGGCAGAGGAATACATAAAGCTCTACAAGGCCGGAAAGCTCGAGCCCATACCCGGCTTCAGCGAGGAGGAGAGCCTTGAGATATACATCATCCAGTCCCTGGAGGAGGCGAGGAAGGAGATCACGAAGCTCGTGGTGAAAGAAAAATTTGAGGAGTTCCTAAAGAATCCGAAGGCGGCCCAGGGCTTCATCATGATAATTTCGGGCGCAAGGGGCAGCGTCTCCAACATAATAAACCTTACTGCCCTCCAGGGGCAGGCCTACGTAAGGGAAAAGCGCCCCCACAGGGGCTTCTCCCACAGGGTTACCGCCCACTTCAAGCCAGGGGACATCTCCCCAAGGGCCAGGGGCTTCGTGAAGAGATCCCTCCGCGAGGGCCTCTCCATGCTCGACCTCTTCTTCTGGGGCATGGGCGGAAGGCTTGGCGAGGTGGACAAGGGTGTTTCGACGCAGATCTCCGGCTACTACTACCGCCGCCTCGCCAACGCCCTCATGGACATCGTTTCGTTCCCAGACGGCACCCTCCGCGAGCTGACAACCGATACAATAATCTCCTTCAAGTTTGGAGACGACGGCCTCAGCCCCCTCCACGCGCGGGACGGAGAGCGGGCGCGCGGGGGGGGGCGGGCGCGGCGGGGGGGGCGGGG
>CAYZKO010000021.1:0-7071 GCA_964479315.1 uncultured archaeon | reverse complement strand
TCCCTCCAACACCTCGAGAGGGCTGCTGTGCTCACGGCGGGCACCGGCATTGCCCCCTTCCGCTCCCTCTACAGGGAGGCCCACCACCGCGGCATGGAGATAGATGTAATCCACCTCCACTCTTCACGTTACTACCACCAGATACCGTTCCTTGGGGAGTGGGAGCGCTATGTTAAATTCGTCCCAACGATTACAAGGGATCCAAACTTTCAGGGCGAAAGGGGGCGCATTGATTTAGAAAAAATAAAAAGGGTCATACCAGACTATGAAGAGAGGACCTTCCTCATTTGCGGTTCAGCCCAGTTTGTTGCGACAATGATAAAATATTTAAGGGAGTTGGGGGTCAAGAGGTTTGTTGTGGAGGGATGGTAAATTATTCTATACCTATTTTTTCGATGTGATCGAGCAGCTTTAGGAGGAGCTCCCTGGCCTTCTTCCTTATGGCCTCCAGATTGGCCTCTATCTCGTCGAGCTCCTTCTCTAGTTTTTTCCTAGGAACCCTGTACTGTTTGTCCCTCCCCAAGAGGGCCTCCTTTCTTATGCGCGTCTCAAGCACCTCCACCCTATTCCTTATACTCTCCATATCGAGAAGCACGATGTCTGATATAAGTGCTAATTTTGCCCATTCCTTCCTCTCTGGAGAAGGAAGGTAGGGTCCGAACCTGTCAAAATAATAATGGACTACGTCGAGGATGCTATTAGCATATTTTTTAAGGGAGCCGACCCTGTCGGGGATGTTGATGAGGACCTCCGCCACCCTCCTCTCCACATCCTCCTTCCTCTCCTCTTCCCCCATCATATGTAGTTACCCACCCCCTATATTTAAGAGAGCACCCTCCAGCTTTAAAAGGAGGTGCCCCCAGTGATGAGCACATGGAAGAGCTTGCCCTGGCACGCAACACCCTCAAGTCCTTGGAAAAAAAGCTTTATAGCCTTAACACATTGCTCCGGGAGGCATATAGGGTAAAGGACATGCTCAACGAGACAAAGGAGGTCTTTTCCGATTTAAAAAATTTGCTTGCTACAAGGCCGGAGCTCGACCCCCTCATAAGGGAGTACGTGCGCGACCAGGAGTTGCTGCCCGTGGTGAGGGACATTGCCGCCAAGTATGAGGCCCTTACAGACCTCCTCAAGGAGTACGGCGCTTTTCTTGACGAGATGGTGCTCTTCTTTGAGAGGTATAGGAATTACAGGTATTATTTGGTGGAGGAGGGGGAGATTGGGGCCTTTGTCTCACGTCTTTTTGAAGACGAGGGGGATGTGGTGTTCCGCCAGGCCCTTGCCAGGAGAACGTTCACCAGGGAGTTTGCCCAGGAGGTGGGGGCCTCCTATGTTGACCCCTTCAGCCTCAAGGTGAGCGAGGAGCTTTTACCCCTTGTTGTGGATAAATTCATGCAACGGTACAACACAGGCTTTGTGGTGGAGTCCCGCAACTACACCCTCACCTACAAGCCCGAGAGCGGGCTCATCAAGGTAATTTTCTCAAACCCCTCCCTCATAGACAGGGCCGACAGCATAGCCAAGCGCCTGGGGGGAGAGGTGCTCAGCGTATAGGGACATGCGCCAAAACCCTTTTCGACGATCGCCTTTTAACCCCTTTCTTCCCTCTTAGGGTGTGGAAAAGCTTGCCCTCCTTATTGCTGGAGAAATAGCCCTCTCCCGTGACCCTGGCTCCTCCATGAGGAAGTGGAGGGAGTTGTTTGGCATAGGCCAGACGGAGCTTGCCAAATATTTAAACATCACCGTCTCCACTATTTCCGACTACGAGAGCGGGCGCAGGAAGTCACCGGGCATAAACGTCATTAGGCGCTTTGTACAGGCCCTTCTGGAGATAGATAGACAGCGCGGGGGCAAAATAATAAGCCATCTGGAGAGGCAGCTTATCCGCCGCTACCATGAGGCGCCCTATGAGGTGCACGAGTTCTACACGGCCATACCCGCCAGCACGTTCATAAATAAAATTGATGGTATGGTAATAACAAAGGAGGACCTCCTCCCCAACACCATGCTCTATGGTTACACCCTTATCGACTCCATAAGGACCATAACGGAGCTCTCCTCCTCCGAGTTCCTAAAACTTTTTGGCTCAACCCCCCGGCGTGCCCTAGTGTTCACAGGGGTAACAACGGGTCGCTCCCCCATGATTGCTGTTAAGGTGGGGAGGATCTGTGCAGATTTCGTGCCCTCTGTAATTGTGCTTGTGGGAATTGACAGGCCCGATTTTGTGGCTGTGAAGATAGCAGAGAAGGAAAATGTTATTCTCGTTACCACCCACAAGACGCCTGACGAGATCAAGGCTGCCATGGCTGAGTTTGAGTGAGCTAAAGGGGCTCAAACATAATGTGCTCATCGACCCTTTTATAATCAAAAATTTCCTTATCCTTGAAAAATAATCTTATCTCCCGCTCTGCATTCTCTGCATCGCTTGCGTGTACAACGTTCCTGATGGCGCGGAGCTCTACATTTGCGAAGGGATAGCCGTCGATGGAAAAATCCCCCCTTATGGTTCCCGGTGCCGCCCTCTCTGGAGAGGTGTCGCCCACAAGTTTCCTCACGATGTAGATCGCCCTGGGCCCCTCAAGCACCATGGCCACAATGGGGCCGCTCGTGACGTACGCCCTTATGTCGTCTATTATTTTATCCACCGCCGCCTCGAGATCTGTGGGTGGGGCGAGATTATAACTTTTGTACGCTTCAATAATATTTTTCTTTATTTTTTCCCGCCATTGTGGCGTGTCCCTGTAGTGTTCCTGCGCGAACTCCTTGGGGATCCACATCATCTTGAGCCCTACTATCTTTAGTCCGGCCCTTTCGAAGCGCCGAATAATTTCTCCTATCAAACCCCTCTTTACCCCGTCGGGCTTTATGAAGACCAGCGTGCGCTGTATAATTTCTCCTCTCATTGTCTCTTCACCCACTTGAGCTTCCTTGGATTCCTGCCTAGCTGGAAGTTTTTGAAGCATTTGGAGGAGCAGAAGTAGAGGACAGTGCCGTCGTTCTTCACATACATGAGGCCGGTCCCCGGCTCAATGGTAGCGCCACAGAAGGAGCACCTCATCTGCATCACCTTGCCGTGATCTCCTTGGCCTCATGTTTGGGCGAGAGGAGGATGACGATGTCCCCCTTCCTTACAGGCCCGAGGATATTTCTTCTCTTCACCCTCCCCTTCTCCTCCCCTTCAAGTATTTTTACCATCACCTGGGTTACCTCTCCGTGGACCCCTGTCCTGCCAATTATCTCTACCACTTCGGCGGGGACGCCTTCCTCCATCTAACTCACCCCTTGAGGGACGCCACAGCCTCCACAATTTCTTTTACAAGATCCGCTGCCTTCCCAGGCTCCACGATGCACGCAGACGCCGCGGATACCTGTATGCCCGCCGCTTCCCCAAGGGCCTTCTTGGAGGGGACGTAGACGTAGGGTATGTTTTTCTCGTCGCAGAGGATGGGGAGGTGCATGACGATCTCCTCGGGGTCAACATCCTCAGCAATTATGACAAGCTTTGCCTGACCCCTTTCCACCATCTTCGTTGTCTCGTTTGTCCCTACTCTAACTTTTCCCGTTTCCCTTGCCAGCCTAACCGCCTCAAGCACCTTTTCCGCCAACTCCTGGGGAACTTGGAAGCGCACATAGGACTTGGCCATCATCACCACCTCCGGCGGGGGTATATGGTGGGGTTAAGTCTATAAGGCTTGCGCGCCATCTCAATCCCTTTTATACCTAACCTAATACTTTAAGTCTGTGGCCCTCCTCAAACGCCTCACCCTCAAAAACTTTAAGTCGTTCAGGAGTGTGGTTATACCTATCTCCGAGGGATTTACAGCCATAATGGGGCCCAATGGTAGCGGTAAATCTAATATAATCGATGCCCTAATATTTGTCTTAGGGGAGGGGAGGCTAAAGCTTGTGAGGGCCTCCCGCCTCAAGGACCTCGTAAACGTCAAGGCCAAGGACGGGGAGGCGGTGGTCTCCTTAGAGGTCGAGGATAATGGAAAAAACTATACAATTACGAGGACGATAAACAAGAAGGGCCAGTCCACCTATAAAATTAACGGGAAGCGCTCCACGCGTCACGAGGTGCTCTCCCTCCTCTCCTCCCTCGGCCTCTCCCAAAGGGGCTACAACTTTGTGCTCCAGGGGGAGGTCACCCGCTTGATAAGGATGACCCCCATCGAGAGGCGCCAAATAATAGACGAGATAGCTGGCATATCGGAGTATGAGGAGAAAAAAGAAGAGGCGATGAGGAAGCTTGAGGACGTGGAGCAGAGGATAAAGGAGGCGTCCATTGTCCTGGGTGAGAGGGAGGAGATGTTGAAGAAACTTGAGAGGGAGAAGGAGAACGCAGAGAAATATTTGAAGCTTAAGGAGGAGGCCGCCAACATCAGGAAGTCCCTCCTTGCCCGCCAGCTGGAGCAGCTCAGGGAGGAGCTTAGCTTGAAGGAGGAGAGGCTTAGAAAAATAAGAGCAGAGATGGAGGGTGTGAGGAGGCAGAGGGACGACCTACAGATGCGCCTTGAGGCCTTGGAAAACAAAAGTAAGGAGCTTACTGAAAGGCTCAGCCGTCTGTATGGTGAGGGGGGCGAAGGGGAGCTTGTGGCTCTGGAGAAGGAGAGAGAAAAAATTGCGAATGAGATAAAGTATAGGGAGGAGAAAATCAGGTCTGGGGAGGCCAGGAAGAGAAGGTTGTTGGAGGAGATGGAGGAAGTCGAAAATTTTATGAAGGAAGTGGAGGCCGAGATAGAGGGTGTGGAGGAGAGGCTCAAGAAGAAGAACAGGGAGCTCTTCGAGCTCAAGAGGGAGATCAGGAAAATAGAGGAGGTAATAAAAATTCAGGAGGATGAGCGCTATTCCCTTCAGCGGAAGCTTGAGGAGGTGGAGGCAGAGATAGACAGGCTCAGAAAGATCTACGCAAAATTAAGGGAGGAATATGGTAAGAGGGAGGGAGAATATAATGCAAGGGTGGAAGAGCGCAACAGGAGGCTTGAAAAATTAAGAAGATTTGAAGAGGAGAGGAAGAGGATCGAGAAGGAGCTTTCCATCATAGAGAACCAGCTTTCAGAGGCGGAACTCAAGAAGCAAAAGCTTTTGGAGGAGGAAAAGTCATTGAACAGGGCCTACCTGGAGCTTCAGGAGGAGATAAAAAGGCTCAGGGAGGAGGTCGGGGCCTACAGGGGGGCTGCCCTTGTCCTCCGAAACCTCGGCATTGCCACAGACGTCCTCGAGGCCCTAATGGAGGCCCAGAGGAGGGGGGAGCTGAGGGGAATAAAGGGATTTGTTGCTTCGCTAATAAAATACGATAAAAGGTATAGAAGGGCAATAGAGGCAGCTGCAGGGAGAAGACTTTTCTACATAATAACAGAGACCGCCATCGACGCCTCTGAAGCCATAAAATACTTAAAGAGGAAGGGCCTCGGAAGGGCAAGCTTCATACCGTTGGATAAAATAAAGCCCCATGTGGTTGAAGTGCCGAGGGGTAGCAAAATAATAGGCAGGGCCCTTGACCTTGTGGACTTCGATCCTACCCTGAGGAGGGCCATGGAATATGTTTTTGGGGATACGGTGGTTGTGGAGGACATTGATACGGCAAGGAAATTAGAAGGGGTGAGAAGCGTCACGCTGGACGGCGATATCGTTGAGAGAAGCGGCGTCATGACAGGAGGAGCCGTAAAGGGCGAGTCCGTCCTCACACTCTTTGAGGCGGAGAAGAAGAGGACAGAACTCAGGGAAAGGGAAATGGAGCTCAAAGATGTGATCAACAGGCTTCACACCCTCAGGAGAGAGCTTGATAAAATAAACTCCCAGATCGTATCCCTTGCTACAAAAAGAGAGAGCCTGAGGTCTAAGCTGAGGAGGGAGATGGAGGTAGGGGAGATAGATCTGAGGCCCCTGGAGGAGGAGATGGAGAGGCTGAGGGAGGAGATGAAGGAGGTGGCGGAGAGGATAGGGGAGCTGGAGCTCCAGAGGTCCCAAATCAATGAAAAAATAAAGAGGAGTGGCTCGGAGGAGTTGAGTAGGTTGAATAATTTGAGAAGGAGACAAGAGGCCTTGCTTGGTGAAGTAAAAGAATATGAAGCCCTTCTGAGGGAGAAGAAGGAGCGCCTTAGGGCCCTGGAGGAGAGGAGGGAGAGGCTGAGGGAGGAGATGAAGGAGGTGGAGGAAGAGGCAAGGGAGAATGCCCACGAGGTGAAAAAATTAAAGGAGCAGCTTAAAGTGGTTCAAGAAAAAATAGAGGAAGTTAGAAGAGAGATGGAGAGGCAGCGCAAGGACATAGAAGAAATTATGAGGGAGAAGGAAAAAATAGACGCCGAGATAAAGCAGCTGGGGGCCCTGGTGGGAAGGCTCAACCGCAGGCTTGTGGAGATGGAAAAAGAGGAGGCAGCCCTTTCGAGGGAGAGGGGCCTCCTGGAGGGGAGGGCCAAGGAGGTGGAAAAAGAATTTTATGAGGCGGAGGGCAAGGTGATAGAGCTGCCCCCTGAGCCGGAGAGGAAGCTAAGGAAAATCCTCTCAGAGATGGAGAGCCTCGAGCCCGTTAATTTGAGGGCCATTGACGAATACAAAGAAATGAAGGAGAGAGTGGAGAGGGCGAGGGAGAAGGTGGAGAAGCTGGAGGAGGAGAGGCGGGCGGTGTTGCGCATGATGGAAGAGATAGAGAAGAAAAAGAGGGAGGTGTTCATGGAAACGTTCTGGGGCCTGGCCAGGAAGTTTGAGGAGGTCTACAGGGATCTCGTGGGGGGAAAGGCTAGACTAAAGCTTACAGACAAGGACCCCTTCAAGGCAGGCCTTCTCATTGAGGCCACCCCAAAGGGAAAAATACTAACTAATATGGATGCCCTCTCGGGGGGCGAGAAGGCCATGGTAGCCCTGGCCTTTATATTTGCCACCGCCCTCTACAAACCCGCCCCCTTCTACGTCCTTGACGAGCCCGATCTCATGCTTGATAAAATTAATGCGGAGCGAATGGCAAGGTATATCAAGCGCCTTTCCCGGCGCTCCCAGTTCCTTGTTGTCTCCCACCGCGACGTCGTGCTGAAGGAGGCCGACCAGATAATTGGCGTCTTCCTCTCGAAGGAC
>CAYZKO010000020.1:0-7176 GCA_964479315.1 uncultured archaeon | reverse complement strand
GACCCCATATGTCTTCAAAGTAGAACATAACATAGGGCCGCTCGCCGACAAATACAACCCGTTTATCCCTCAGATAGGGCGCAAGATCCTTATAAAAGGTAAGAACACGGGCTTCCGCTAGAGATGAAAGTATTGCCCGTCTCTGTTCATCAGTTACTGACCACACGTATGCTAATAGTTTTTCTCTAGGATTAATAAAGCTCGGATCGCCGGTTAGTACACGTTTGCCTTTTTTGATGGCTTTTCTAAGGAGTCTAACGGCAGCCCTAGCCCTAAAGGGATCCTCATAACTTAAATTGTTTAAAACGCTGGTTAGTACAACTGTATCGTGTTCCGAATTGAGAAACTCGTACAGAGCTGCCAAGATGTCCTTCTTCTCAAATTTAGCTCCAATTGACTTCCAAGCCTCCGCCACCTTTTCTGTAATGTCGGTGGCTAAGACTTCCTTTTCACTTGCTATATTTTCAGGAAAGTAGGATGGGTCGCTTCCTGCCCCTATTATCAGCACGCCCCTTGAAGATGATAGTTTCTTTTCCAAAAACTTTTTTAGCTCAGCATAGTGCCCCTTCGGATAATCTATATATACCCACTGGTCCGGCTTGTGTATTATTTTCATGCCCATCTGCTTGGCAATCTTTTCTACAACCTTACTTGACGTAACTACTGCAGTCCTTTTCCTAAATCCAAGCCCCCATCTAAGAAGTTCCTCCTTAACCACCTTTCTTATCCTGTCCTTATATTTTTCCCTATTAGCAAAATAATCTATTACCTTGGGAGCTACTGTGTAAGGGAAATGGAAGGCTGCAGAGAGAAGCTTGCTCTCCTCTTCATTGAAGCCTTTCTTTTTCAGCGTTTCTCTTAGATCTCTCATAGAATTAATTATTTCCTTGTGCGGGTTATCGTGAAACGTGGCTGTAAACCTTGCTGCCTCAGAAGGCTCCATTAACGTAAGTACGTGCGCAGGTCCTTCCTTTTCTAAAGTAACGGAAACAAGGTGATGACCCAACTTTAGGGCCCGACTCAAAAGATCTAACGCGTATTCGTCAAAGTCAATAATATGTTTCATTTTTTATCACCCAGTGCGGGGGGTGGGATTCGAACCCACGAAGGGACTGACCCAGCGGGTCCTAAGCCCGCCCCCTTTGGCCGCTCGGGCACCCCCGCCACTTTTCTATTCTTGCCACCAAACCTTTATATTGGCTTTAGAAGAGCAAACCCATGGGAGCTACCAGCCGCCGGAGTAGGTGACGCTCCCCCTATAGCGCCTGGCCACCTGGGGAAAGTAGGCACCTTCTTCTATTTTTACCTTCAAGCCGGGGAAGGGGGTGAGGGTGACGAAGGCCAAGTGCGTCTTTTTCTCCCCCACAATTTCTTTACCTTTGAAGCCCGGATCAAATATTCCCGTATTGGCAAAGCTTGCATTGGTCCAATGGGTGATAACCCCTTCTGGAATTTCCCCTATGTCCACGAGCACGAAGAGTGGTTCAGAGAAGGCCTTTCCGGTTTTTACTCTGTCGAGGATGGGTGTAGTAACCGCCTCGCGCCACGAGAAAAGCTCGCCTGTCTTCTTGTCCATGAAGCCCTTCGATAGCTCCGTCACAACCCCTACATATTTTTCAGGAAGCGTGAAGGCTTCCACAACGTTTACAGCAAATATAAATTGTCCCTTCCTCTTATTCCAGCCAATGGGCTCCCTCACTTCGTGGGGGTGAATAACGGAATCTTCTTTGAGGGCAAGCACCCGCACAAGATCTGTGATGTCTTCAAAGCGGGTGTTGTAGGGGAGGTGGGTGAGGAAGGCCACGGTGTCAGCGGGCTCGATGATGTGGCTCCTCCCCAGGAAGGGATAGACAAGGTATATCTCCACGGGCTTTGCGGACTTATTTTTTATGACAAAGAGGTAATTGCCTGCGTCGAGCCTGAACCCCTTCTCGGGCTCCACCCTCTCCAGGACGTCGTAGATGGCCACTGGGCTTCCCCTCTCACCCTTCACCTCCAACTCCTCCCCTTCGGCGCCGTAGACCACCGTGGTGCCCCTGGGCACTTTGAAAATTTCTATCTCAACGGCGCTCTTCCTTGGGACGTACGTGCCAGGCTGAAGGACATGGAGGTGGCCCACGTGTGTTCTACCGTCCCAGAGGAGGGGGTGGGGGAAGTAGGCTGGCACGAGGGGGAAGGTGAAGAGGAACCAGCGCTCCCTGCTGAGGACAGAGCCGAGGGTGTTGTTTATCAGCGCCGCTGCAAGGCGAGGCAGGGAGCTCCGGGGATTGAAGGTAAAGTGGAACATTTCGGGAACTTTTCTTCTTACGAGGAGGCCCTCAAAGCTCCTTTGGGGGTCGAGGAGAATGTTGTGGTAGCCGGGATTTATGTAAAAAAGTTGATCGGCGTCGAGGGACTCGTAGGCGGTGCGCAGGAGGTCCACAGCCTCCCGGGGCGCCTCGGGAGAGGAAAGGGAGGGGGGACGCTCGATGAAGTCTGCCACGGGATGGGGCCAGCCGTAAGGAGGGACGAAGGAGGGGGTGGAAAAAATTGAGGGAACGGCGATCTCCCAACCCGATGAGGGATCTGTGAGATGTTCCTCTATTTCTGGGAGGAGACGGCCGATAGATAAGTTTACGCTGAAGCCGCTGCCGCTGGGACGTATCTTCTGGAGGGGGCCCTCGAACATGGGGATGTATAGGGGGCGTTGTGCTTAAGAAAGGATGCCCCCTCTACTCTCCTGTGCAAAAGAGCATATACAATGGGGTTCCGTCAACACCCTTAAGATTCATATCCTTTGAGGGCATAGATGGCTCTGGCAAGACCACCCAGACCATTTTGCTTTCGTATTGGCTCACGGAAAGGGGCTATAAGGTTTTAATTACTGAGGAACCGACAAGGGAGCTCGTTACAGGCTATTTTGTTAAAATTGCTTTAAGACATAAAGATAGGCTTCCCCGCGAGGTCTATCCCCTGCTCTTCCTGGCAGACAGGCTCAACCACGTCAAAAACAGAATTTTACCGGCCCTAGAGTCTGGCAAAATAGTCATAAGCGACAGGTACCATTTTTCGATGCTTGCATACCAACCTGCACAGGGTATAGGCATAGAAAAGATAGAAACGATCCTTAAGGTATTGGAGGTGGAGCTACCTATTCCAGATCTTACTATTTTGCTTGACATACCAGTGGAGGAGGCCCTTGAAAGGTTGGCGGAGAGGGAAAAGGGGATTGTGGATGAGTTTGAGAGGAGGGAGTTCCTCTCGAAGGTTAGAGAAAATTATTTGAAGTTAGCGGATGAGTATGGCTTCCTTGTGGTGGATGGGACGCTGGAGCCCCTCGAGATACACAAGAAAATTATAAGAAGGTTGAAAAAGTATTTTCCACCCCTCAGGTAGCCAGGGCCCTTGCCTTCGCCTCAACCTTGTAGTGGCCTGGCATTTTCATGGAGGCCCTCCTGAGGGCTTCCCTCACATAGGGTTCGTTTTTCGAGTACGTTATCACTTCAAAAATTATCTTTCCAGGGTAGAGCTGGGCTGCCCTCCCCACAGGCCTCCCAAAGGCCCTCCTCATGCCCTTTTGGAGACGATCGGCACCGGCTCCCGTTAGCTGTTTGTTTTCGCGAAGGACGTGGTGGGGGTAGGCCCTCACCCTCATCCAGAAGGCGTTCTTGCCAAGCTTTTTCTCGAGGTAGCGCACCACGGCCATCCTGGCGGCCTCAAGAGCGTTGTCCCTCACCTGTAGGGCATCCTGGGCCACGAGGTAATAAACGGCGTCGTAGTCGGGCTTCATCTCCCCCTGCACAAATCTCTTTATTCTAACCACTGGATTTGCGCCTATAAAGTTTTTCTCTGGGTGGCGAGGGGCTACCCTCGTGTAGGGGCGCTCAAGCTTTCTGTAGCACCGGGCAGGCCGGAGGCCCATGGGGGAAGTGGGGAGCGAAAGGGTTAAAAAGCTCCTTTCCCTAACATCCCCATGTGGTTCATGCTCCTCCTCCCCCTCGCGGCGGCGAAAATAATTATCTACAGCGGGGGCTATGACCCAACATGTTACACCTATGCTTCTTCTGTGGAAGAAATTAAAGCATATGGGCCAGAGGCTCTTGCTACTTTTTTAGAAAAGATGGGCCTTGAGGTGGAGGTGGTTGAGGAGATACCGGAGGACGCGGAGGCCGTCATAGTGCCCGCCTGCACCTACATAGGGGATAAGGAGATAGAGAAAATTATGAAGGTGGCGGAAAGGGGTGGAGTGGTGGTGGATGCCTGGGAAGAGAGCCCCCTCCTGAGGGAGTTAAAGGTTGTAAGGCTGGGGTATGTGGAAGGCATTGAGAGGAGGTCCTTCAGGCATCCCTATGTGGAAGTAAAAAATGGTGTGCTAGTGGCCTCTGCACTGGAGGGGGGTCCCGTGAGGAGGCATAGCAAAATGTATTATGTGGGGCCTGCCCTGGAGGGTGCGGGCTACAGTGCGGGTATGGTGACGGAGGAGGGGGAGGCAGTGCTGTTGTGGAGGGAGGGGAAGGGGAGGGTGGTGGTGACGGGCTGTCTCTTCTGCATGGGGCCCTATCTGCTGGCCAACGTGGCGGACTGGATAGAGGATGGGGAGATAAATTTTCCGGAGGTGGTGGTGGAGAGGAGTGCGGTGCCTGCTGTGGTGAAGAAGGGTTCTGAGTTCATTGACAGGTTTGTGGTAGAGGTGGAGGATACGGAGGCCAACGTTTCGGGGGAGTATCTTTATAACGTGGGGGAGCCCTTCTGCAAAACGTCCTTTGAGGGCATGGACCTGCCTGAGAGGGAGATAGTAAGGGGGCGTCAGCGTGTGGAGTTAAGATACAGGCTTAGGGCGGAGGAGGTGGGTAGCTGCCTGCTCCCCCCATCCATCGTCTATGTGGAGAGCGGGGAGAGGAAAAGGGAGATCATAGTGGACCCTGTGGAGATCAGTGTGACGGGGGTTTTGTTTGGGAGTGAGGAGACGCCTTCTTGGCTGTTTTTGGCCATTCCCCTGGCGCTTGGGGGAGCTTTTTTAATATATAGGAAGCTAAGGGTGAGGATGGAGAGGGAGAGGATACGCAGGGCCCTGAGGGAGCTGGACAAAAAGTTCAAGAAGAGGGAGATTGATAAAGATTCTTACATGAAGATAAGGGCTGAATACATGAAGAGGCTTATCGAGCTCGAAGCTTCAGAAGGAGGACAGCAAAAACCAGGGCGATAAAGAGTGCAATGGGTTGCCAGGGCAGGGGCTGAGTGAGTGGGATTTCTTCCTTGTAGTGTTGTCTGCAGAGGGAGGTGGAGACGCTCACCTCGAGGAGGGCCTTGTCCCCCTCTACGGGAGAAAAAACTGTGGCGGACATGTCTGGCTCGAAGGAGACGGGCGCCTCCCTACCATTTATGCTTACCCTTATGCTTGGCGGAATTATTTTGTCCTTTCCGAGGTAGACGTCGAGGGTGAGGTGAATATATCTCTTTCCATGGCTATAAAATACGTCGACATTTCTTCGTTTTATGGTCAGGTTACACGTCGCTAGTTTTACCACGGGAAGGGTTGGGGGCACCTTCCCCTTTTTTACTTTGTAGTAGATGACGTATCCTTTTTCTGTTGAGTGAATATGCCAGCCTATGATGGGATCCTCCCTTAAGACTATCATCCCCGGGCTCTCGATGTAGGAGGCCCTTTCAACGTAATTTTTATCTATATTTTCGATAACGAGGAAGTTACCCTCCTTTTGAATAAAAATCACCGCCCACTTTTCCCCAAATGTCTTGGTAAGGATGTTGGAAGAAATAAGAGAAAGGGGTTGGGTTATGGTTTTTTGGCCTATGACGTAGACCGCTGCAAGGTTGCCCTCTGGGACGTTGGCGCAACAGTATTCCCTGCCCCCTGTGCTGAAACATTGCGTTGGATAGACGATATCGTTGGAACTTATGTAGGCGGCGTCTACGTTGGCGGGTCGCTCAATACACACCCTGGCGGCGTAGGATATAGTAAACGCTGCGAGTAGGAATGCCAAGGTCCTTAGCAATATCCTCTGGGCTCTCACCAGCCTTGTATTTGTCTACTACTGTTTTAACTGTTTTCTCGTCGTACTTTGGAGGCCTGCCCCTGCCTCTGTTGGTGGACTTCAGCTCGATGCCCTTCTCCCTCAGGAGGTTCTTGACCTCATCGGGGGTCAGTTTTATGAGGGACTTGGGCATATAGATCTCCTTTAATTTTGGAAACACGCTGAGAAGTACGTTTACTGTGTTGGCGCTCAGGCGTAGGGTACAGTAAATTGCTTTTGCATCGGATTTTTTCCTTCTCTTGAGGTCCGCCAGCCTCTTAACCTTTGGGAGTGTCGTGAGGTCCACCACACCCATCACCTCCTTTCTACTTGGACATATTAGAACGTAAGTCTTTTAAAATTGACACAATAAGTTCGTCGTCCTCCTCAAGAGCCCCATTTGATAGGTTGACAAGTGCCTTGGCGATCTCCCCCCTCTTGAAGGGCACCTTCTCAATGAACTTTACAAGCTCAAGGGCTTCTTTCCCGTTGGGAAGGGGGGCTACAAGTAGCTCTCTATTTTGTTCTGTAAGCCTGAAGCCGCGGAGGGGTCCCTTTTCCTTAACGCTCTTCGGGAAGGCCGCCTCATAGCCAATGACCAACATCCCGAGCAGCCTCTCCGCCTCGGCCATGTAGAGCCTTCTTCGGGTTGCATATATTTTTTTCAATGTCAGGATAATGTGCTCCTTCACCTGGCCCCCCTCCAGGAAGCCCCTTTCGTCGAGCTCCCTCATGACCTCCTCGAGCACCATGGGGTTGTCAGTCATGGAGACGATATCGTATTTTGAGACAATTTTAAGATACTCGACCGCCCTATCGTAATTTTCTACGCTCTTCACCCTTTCCTCTATCTCCTCTAGCCGCTCTTTATTTATTCTTGTGCATATGGTGGCTCCAATAGCCCTCGCAGTGCTTATGGGGACGCCCATACCGCCTAAAATTGAGACAATAGAGTTAAAGGTTCTCAGGGAGGCTATACCGCCCTCCTCGCTAAAAACAAGGAAGCCTCCATCGTAGGGCAGGTATGGAAGCCACTCCAGGAGAGCTTTCTGCTTCAAAATAAAGTAGGAAAACCTGTTAGAAACATAGGCCACCTTTGCCCTCTCATATGTCCATTTCCTTTCGTTCAGGGAGTACATGAGCTTTTCGAGGAGGGGGGAAACCT
>CAYZKO010000019.1:0-7488 GCA_964479315.1 uncultured archaeon | reverse complement strand
GCAATTCGATGCCCAGGGTGTCCTCCACGAGCTCATAGCCCCTGTACATGGAATAGACTACTGTGTTGGCAGAGAGGAGGTTTTCCCAGAGGCCAAGGATGTAGCCTGCCCTTATCTCTTTCTTTCCCATCAATTCCTCCAGCTCCCTCACCCTTTCCAGCCACTCCCAAAAGTTTTTCTCCGTCACGAGGCCCCGGAGGAGTATGAGGGGGAGGTGGGTATGGGCGTTGATGAAGGAGTGGGTGAGGAGGCAGTTTTCACACCTTATCTCACCTTCTTCTCCCTCTAAAATTACCTCCTTCATGATTTTTATATCTTCGGTCCACACCGTAATCCTTCCTTTAATTCTCAACCACCTTCACCTCCTCTATCCTAAAGATGCCCTCCCTCTTGCGCCCCTTTACCTCCAGCCTTGCCTTAAAGAGGGGGGAGGCTATCACAAAGCTCTCGTACTCACCCCCTTCGCCCGCTGGATGGAACCGGTGCTCCCTTGCAAGGTTAAGGAGCTCGGAAATATTGTGCGGTCCCACTTCTCTACCCACCCATTCCTTGAGCTCATAGACGCCGGCGGACACTATAATAAACCTAAAGCCGTCCTCCACAAGTTTTATCATGTAGCGAAAAGGGTTCACGTGCCAGAGGGGGGCATAGATCTTTAAACCACAGTCGCTGGCTGCCCATACGAAGCGCAGTCTTTGGAAGTCGGAGGCAAGGGCTCCCACGGACACCCACTTTATATTTTTCTCTGCCAGGGTGCAGAAGAGGGTGGAGAGGGCCCCCTCATCCCACCCTTTTACGGTATAGAGGGGCAGCCCCATGAGTTCTGCGTGAAGGGAGACGAGGTCGACATTGGGGGTGTGGAAGAGGAGGCTGTCCCGGGCGGGCCGGACGCTGCCCGCCGCCACAACGTCAAAACCGTGGAGATGGGAGAGCCAGAGGGCGTAGAGGGAGTCCTTTCCCCCCGAGAGGAGGCCAGCCAAGGGGCGCACGTAGTGGGTTAGGGCCAAGGGTTTTTAGGGATTAGAGGAGTTTGAGGTGGCTGAAATATTTATCTATGAGGTCATCAGGGGCTGGACCAAAGCCGGCACATGTTATGGTCCCTGGCTCTACCTGTGTAAGGCCAGCGTCCCTTATGAGGGCTGAGGGTATTTCCTTGGATGCCTTAGCATGGAGTTGGAGGAGCTCCTCAAGGCTCTTAACCTTTAGCACAATCTTTTTTGAGCCCGTCTGCTCCCACTCCTTGACCCATTGGGGCCTACTCCTCAGGGTTTCTTTATAGGCCTCGAGGCTTGCGTGGGCCACCTGGACACAAATTTTTCCCTTCCCCATGCCCAAGTCTGTTCTCACCACCACCACTTGCTTCATGCTTAAAACTTGGGAAAAACACTTATGCCCTTTGGGGCCCTGTGGAGTGGATGGAGTGGAGGGTGGTGCTCCTCGCCCTGGCGGATAGCATAAATCCCTGCACCATTGCTGTCATGGCCCTATTTTTAGCCACCCTTTTGATGAAGAGGGGGAAGGCGCAGGCGCTCCTCGGCGGACTGTTGTTCGTTGCCACGGTATACCTTATTTATCTTCTCTACGGCCTCGGCCTCCTCGCCTTTATCACTACTACTAATATTTTGAACGTGCTGAGGGGGGTTACGCTACCCCTGATCCTTTTGCTCGCCGTGTGGGAGCTTATGGCCTTTGTCTTCTATCGGCCGGGCCTCACTTCCCTCGAGATGCCCCTTTCCCTGAGGCCACTTGTCAAGAAAATAATAGAGGGGGTAGAGAGCCCCTTCCTGGCGCCCCTCATTGCGGCAATCTGCTCCCTCCTCCTTCTCCCATGCTCCTCCGGTCCCTATCTCGCTGCTCTCCCCCTCATGGGTGGTTTATTGGACCTCTTCCTCTATGTTTTTATTTTTGTGCTGCCCATGGCGGTTATCGTGGGGCTCCTGGCCCTTGGCGTCCCTCCCCAGCTTGTAAAAGAAATGCGGGATAGGTATGCCCGCTTGTTCCATCTAATTTCTGGTGTGCTCCTCCTTCTTGTGCTCCTCTACCTCTTTCCTTCCCCATCAAAAAAGACCGTCCCCTGTGACGTCCTCGTGCTCCTTGATCCCCACTGCCCCCACTGCCAGCACCTAAAGGAGGTCCTCACGGAGCTCAACATCTGCTACAGAGAAATTTCAAGGGATGAGGCAAGGAGGCTTGCGGCGGAGAGGGGTGTGGAGTGGGATGGGGGAGTGCCCTTGGTTATCTACAGGGATAAGGTATTTTACGGATTTCCTGCGGCGTGGCAGGATATAAATGGTTACTTTTCTAATGAGGAGGAGATGTGTAGGGCCCTGGGAAGGCCTGTCTATAGGGAGAATAAATATTTATACTGCGTCCTGAGGAATGGGGCAATACTTGGAAACAGAAGGGTGCTGGAGATGTTTGTACTTAGGTCTGGTTAGCCTGCTCTGGCTCCTCCTTATATTCCGCGGTCAATACGCGCCTTATCTCTTTGGCCCTTTTTTCTCCTATGCCCTCCACCCTTGCAAGCTCCTTCTCTGAGGCTGTGAAGATCCTTTCCACCGTCTTGAAATGTTTTAGAAGGCGGATGGCCAGGCTCGGCCCCACGAAGGGCAGACTTTCAACAATATATCTTTGCATTTCGGGCAGGGACAGGATGCGCTTCTCTCCCCTTACCCTGGGCAGCCTTTTTCTTTCCATCTGCTCCCGCCTTGCCATGATCTTTATAAGGTTGTAGGTCTCCTCGGGGGAGTCTGTGAAAATAACGGAGATGCCATAGTCTATGGCCAGGGAGGCGAGGGCGCCCCTCACTGCATTGGGATGGATGTTTCTCTTAG
This sequence comes from uncultured archaeon, assembly GCA_964479315.1. Classification (GTDB taxonomy): domain Archaea; phylum Iainarchaeota; class Iainarchaeia; order JAADDC01; family JAADDC01; genus WANZ01. The sequence goes on along the minus strand of CAYZKO010000019.1, from coordinate 4,654 downwards.
TCGGTCCCCTCTCCACAATTATTATAGGCCTTGCAAACTGCTCGGAGAGTTCCCTGGCCTGGGAGAAGAGGCGCCCGTCTATAATGGACTCCACAAGGTCCGAGAAACTTTTTCTTTCAATGATGACCCTGTCGCTTATGAGGTAGTCCCCCACGGGAAGCGTGTGGAGTATTACCTTGACCTCAGGATCCCTTATAAGATATTTTATGACGTCGCTGGACCTCTCCCTCTGGTCAACAATTACCTCTATTGTAGCAGAGGGCTTGGGCACTTCCACATAGTCGTAAAGGCTTGTCTGTCCAACGTTCAGGGCCGCCCTAAGCCTCCTAAGTTCCTCCAACATCTTTTTCTCCTTTATCTTAGCGGACCAGTAATATGCTTGGTCTCGGGTGCCCTTGGCCACGAGAATAATTACTTTCCCCTTTCCCAGGCGCCCAGTTCTCCCCCTCCTCTGGATCCAGCGGATCTCCGAGGGCACAGGCTCGTAGAAAATAACAAGGTCGACAGAAGGTATGTCGAGGCCCTCCTCTGCCACAGAAGTGGCAACGAGGACGTTGTACATCCCTGACCTGAATGCATCGAGAAGGGCTTTCTGCTCCTTCTGGCTCAGGCCCCTGTCGCTGCCCCTCTTTGCCTGCCCCACAAATCTTACAGGATTTACACCCTCAAGGGAGGAAAGCTCCTCCACAAGATGGGTGGCCGTGTCCCTGTACTGCACGAAAAGAATTATTTTGCTCACAGGGTTTTCTCTTATGAATTTTTTAATAATGGTTTTGAGGGCGTAGACCTTGGCATGCACATAGCCCCTTTCCTTCAGCTCCTTGGCAAGGCGCACCGCCTCCTTTACGTCCTCATCGGCCACGATCTCCCTGTCGCTCCTTGGAGCCCTGGGCTGGAGGCTCCTGAGCTTGAGCTTCTCCATGAAGAGGAGGAAGGGGGCTGTTCCCTGGGCCTCCAGGAGCTCGAGGGCATGATCGAGTTTTATTAGCTGGGCCACAAGGGAAGTGGCATCGGGTAGGGGCTCCTCAAGGCTCTGGAGGGAGCTTTGAAGGTATATTAGGTCCTTCCTTGAATACTTCTCTGGGTCTGCGCTCTCGACGATCCCCATTTCCTTCAAGAGCTTAAGCCTCTTTTTTATTGCCCTCTTGAGGAGTTGGATGGCCTCGAGGTGGAGAGGGTCAAGCTCCACCTCCCTCCATTCCATCACGATTTCTTGGACATAGGGCCTCACATCCGTGTCCTGGGGTGTTTTGATCTCCACGTTGCGTATGTGGAGGTTCCTTATCACCTCCCTTATCTTCTCGGGATCTCCGCCGGGCGACGCCGTCATGGCCAGAATAAGGGGATGTTTGGCTCGTTTCATGTACTCGCTGGCTATGGTGACGTATGAATAATTTCCTACAGCTCTGTGGGCCTCGTCGAAGACGAGGACCGTGAAGTCGTCTAAGGAGAGGACGCCCCGCAGGATGTCGTTTTCCACGGTTTGCGGGGTGGCAGTTATTATTTTTAGTCTGTTATAAAGGGCTGACCGCTTGTCGGGGCTCATCTCTCCCGTCACCACGCCGATTTCCTCCACCTTCAGAACCTTCCTCAACGTTTCGGCGTGCTGGACAGCCAGGGGCTTTGTGGGTGCAAGGAAAAGGGCCCTGCCCCCCACCCTCCTAAGGCGTTCTGCTATCACAAGGGCTGCCACAATTGTTTTGCCCAGGCCCGTGGGGGCCACGATGAGGGTGTTGCCCCGCTGGAGCACGCTGGCCACAAGCAGCTGTTGGTAGAGCCTCGCCTCCACTGCACCTTCCCTCACCAAGGGATGGGTGACAAACGTTCCCTCCACCTTCATAACGGCCAGGGAAAGTGCTTAACAATGATGGCCAATGTTGGGGGTGTGGGGGTGTCCCCTTGGCTTCAATGGGGAGGGAAGAGGAGCGTAAGCTATAAATAGAGGTTTGCGCTTAATATAGCGCGGAGGTGGAACCGATGGGCGTGCTGCAGCTTGCCCCTGTGGACAGGCTGATAAGGAAGGCTGGCGCCACAAGGGTGTCTGACGAGGCTGTAAGGGTACTGGCAGAAATAATAGAGGAGCTTGCCATAAAAATAACAAAGGTGGCCGTTGAATACACACAGCACTCCAAGAGGAAGACTGTAACGGCAGAGGATATAAAGCTGGCCTTCAACACCCTCTTTGGCTGAAACCTACCTTCTTTCTTTTTATATTTAATGTGGTGGGGTCATGGAGGCTCGCAGGTCATTGGAGAGGTTGAATATATTAAAGGAGGGGAAGGTGGGGCCCCTTTTTGAAAAGTGGCGGAAGGTCCTTCTTTCCATGGAGGACAGGGAAGCAGTAGGTTTGTTAGAGGGGCTGAAAAATAATCCTGAGGATGACGAGCTACAGCGCCGGCTCGTGGAGAGGCTTTCTAAGTATAATTTTGTTAGGCTCGTGCTGGCCGGCGTCTACGAGCTGGATGAGAAGGGTTTCCTTAGGCTGACAGAGATTGGGAATCGGGCCCACTACAACGTCACCAGGAATGAGAGGTTGATGGAAATTGTTGAAAGGAGTAGTGAAGGGCCAAAATATTCTGTCCGGGAAGATTACAGGAGTTACAGGGGCTTCTTTAAAAAGTTGAGAAAAATTTTTGAAGGGGGATATGAACCAAGTGCGACCCCCCAGAGAGCCCCCCTCGAATGGGCCCTGAGGAAGATGCAGGAGACGACGTTTCATGGTTTTAAATATAAGGAATTGATGAAGTTGTTGGCTGATGAAATTATCAAGGAGGTGGAACAAATTCGTCGGGGGCAGGGAAGCGCCTAAATATATCATAGCACTATTTTGCCCCTTAGGGGAAGGGCGTTGAAGCCTGCCTGTTTCAGGAACCTCGCCGAGGCCACGGCGTTTTCTCCATAGGTGATGACGAGCTCGGGGGAGGCCCTTTCAACAAATTTTACTGTTTGCTTCCAGTCTGCATGGGAGGAAAGGGGGCAGGTGGGGTTCCAGCCAGAGCAGAACATCCCCCTAAACTCCTTTCCGGCCTGAAGGGAAAGGGCATCTAGAACCCTCATAAACTTTGGAGGGAGGATGAGTACTCCCCGGGAGGGGGGTCCCCTGAGGGGGACGCTCTTGAGTCCAAGAAGGGTGTTGACCCTGTGGGCCACGGGCGTGGTGTAGGGGATGACCCCGTAGCTGTTGAGGAGGGCCGTTAGCTCCTGGGATTTGCCCACCTCGTAGGCAAAGAGGACGGGGACACGGCCGGCGGAGAGGTTGTCAAAAACAAAATTTATTATCTTTTTATAGATGGTGCGACGCAGTGGAAAGTTATAGGCTGGGTGGGAGAAGGTTGTATCAATGATGAGGATGTCTGGGTTGAGGATGTCTGGCTTTCCTCCGACAGGGTCCCCCTCAAATTTGAAGTCCCCTGTTATAACAATGTCTATGCCGTCAAGGATAGCCACCTGATGAGAGGCCGCTATATGGCCCGAAGGAGAAAATCTTATTTCCATGGGGCCGGCCCTTAATACTTCCACAGGCTCGGCGCTAAGCCCCCGGGCCCGCAGGAGCGCCGATGTATCGGGCGCCGCATAGCCCACTGTTCCCCTGAGGGCCCCTGTGTGGTCGGCGTGGGCGTGGGTAACAATGTGTACGGCACGTTGTAAGGGTCTTGGCACGTCTATAGCAATCTTCACCTTATTTTCTATTACGACGCCGGCGCCCATGCCCCATATCTTTATTCTTTCACCCCCATCAATTTCCTTAAATAGTCTATAAAATCTTCAATGGATGAAGGGGCCTCGTGAAAGGGGGTATAAAATATTTTAAAGCCCATTTCCATGAGCCTGTCCACCACAGGCACGTAGAGGCATTCCTCTCCTCTCTTGGGGGCCAGGAAGTAAACGTTAATGTCCCCCTTTGGCTTAGGGATCTCGAAGAAAGTGTCGGGTTCGTCGTAGATTATTTCAAGGGGAGAAACGAGATCCTTCAGCTTGTAAACTTCCTCCCTGAGGTCCTCCAGCTCGCTGGCCCTTGGCACCACCACGTGAAGCCTCATACTATCCTAAGGGGGAGGTTAAATAAAAGGGTTGTGGTGGGCGACGGCGATCCGGGCTTCCCGGGGAAATCCCCAGTACCACCCGGAACGCAGGCGGGCTTAACTTCCGGGTTCGAGATGAGACCGGGTGTTTCCCCGCCGCTATGGCCGTCGTCCCAGGGGAAGTGGGAGGGAAATGTTTAAAATGGATGGTGCCAGGTTATGGGGTGGGACCCTTGGATGTTCTTAAGGCGGCAGGTCTTATAAAAATTGAAAACAAGCGGATTTCTGTGGACGAGGAGGGGGCCATGGCCCTTCCCCCGCCCATAAGTGAGCAGCTCCTCTCCCTCAATCAAATGGAGACTGGGAAGGTGGTTCCAGCTTTGAAAGAACTCATGGAGCTTAGTTTTGTGGTTGAACTATTTAGGACGGGCAAGAAGGGGGTGACCGTTAACTGGAGGCTTGTTGAAGAGCTCTTGAAGGGGCTTCGGGACTATCAGAAGAAGAAGATTAGGGATATGCTCAGCCGGCTGGAGGGTATTGACTTCAAACAAGCCGTTTCGAAATTATCAAGGAGTCATTATTTCTTTACGCTTCTGAACCACTACCTTAAGGAGCGCAGGAAGAGGTTGAGG
>CAYZKO010000018.1:0-7549 GCA_964479315.1 uncultured archaeon | reverse complement strand
GGTGGGGGCAACCCCGCGTGGGTTCGAATCCCACCCCCGGCGCTGCTAAAATTTAGTTAGGTGTTGGGCTACATCAAGGACATTCTCAAAGTATTTTACATTAAACTCGTCAAAGACGTGGGCGCCGCAGAACCCACTAAGCACACCTATGAATTCCACCCCAGCGTTCTTGGCCGCCAGGATATCGAGGACCATGTCGCCCACGAAGACAGCCTCGCCTCTCTGATAACTCGTGAGCTCAAGTATTTTTAGGATGCCCTCTGGGGAGGGTTTCTTGGAGGTTAAATTTTCTCGTGTGATGATTACGTCGAAGTATCTGAGGAGGGCTCCCAGGTCCTTCTCGTTGCGCTCCCTTGTCGTGTTGGAGAGGAGGGCAAGCGTGTGACGGTCTGAAAGTATTCTAAGGCTTTCTTCTGAAAAGGGGAATAGAGGTATTTTTAGAGAGTGGTATATCTCCTCCCTCTTGGCGTAGAGCCTTTCCACCATTCCCTCCGGCACAAGCTGGCGTAGGAGCTCCCTAGAAGACATGGCCCTACACCTCCTCTCCCTGAACTCCTCGTAGGAAAGATTCCAGGGGAGACCCATCTGCCTAAAGGCATCCCTGAAAGAAATGTAGTTGGCCTCGACGACGTCCCTCAGTACGCCGCCCGTATCAAGAATGACCAGCACGCTCCCCACTCCCCTCCTTCAGCCACGCCACAACACCCTCCCCCGCCATTGCCATTATCCAGCCGTCACCCCTCTTCACAAATCTGATCATTGGCAGAACCCTTTTAAGGTAGAGTAGTTTTTCCATCACCCCACTCTTCAGCTTCCACTGGAGTATGCGGTCAATGAGCTCAAGCACAGTTTTCCTATCACCAGTGATATAAACATACTCGAGGACAGGGGCGTAGAGTCCCCTCATTAGGGCGTTCACTAGGGTGTCTTTCTTGTCCATCTTTCCGGACCAGTGGAGCCTTTCAAGGAGCATGTTTTTATATTGGGTGGTTCATGTTTAAAGAGGTGGGCCTTACACCCATTCAAGAAAAGGTTCTCTACAGGATAAAAGACTACTTGGGGGAGAACGACGTATACCTCGGTGGCGGCACTGCCCTCTCCCTTAAATATAATCATAGGAAAAGCTACGACCTGGACTTTTTTAGCTGGAAGACAAGCTCTAAAAAATTCTTGAACGATGTTTTTCGTCTCTTATCTGGGTTTAATAGAATAGTGTTAGAGCCTGTTCTAATTGTGGACGACGGTAGAGAAAGCGTAAAGATAGAACTGCACGAAAGGGGTCCCGATGTTAAATTACTTGGTGTGGAGATATACAGGGGGATCCCTATGCTTTCGGAGATGGATATTCTGGCAGAAAAGGTTTACTTTTATGAAAGGTGCTTTGAAAGGGACGTCTACGATATCGAGCTCCTAATTTCAAAGGGGTTTAATCCTGTAAAAGCTGTTAGAGAGAAGTTTGGTTATTTCCCGGATCCGAAAGAAATCAAAAGTGCCTGTCCTGAGATATGGAGGGCTATTGTGCCGTTTCTAAGACGCTCTTAAAGACCTCAGCCTTTTAAAAGTTTCCAGGCGCACATTTCATGATGTCTGCCATCGAAGTTATCGATCTCAGGAAGAAATACAGGCACGTGAGTAGGCGCTTCCTTTTCATACCCCTGGAGTATTCAGAGTATGAGGCGTTGAAGGGAATAAGCTTTAGTGTGGAGGGAGGGGAAATTGTTGGATATCTTGGGCCCAATGGGAGTGGGAAGAGCACGACAATAAAAATTTTGAGTGGCATTCTTTGGCCAGATGGGGGAAAGGTGAGGGTGGCAGGCTATATACCGTGGGAGAGGAAGGAGGAGTTTTTGAAAAGGATAGGGGTAATATTTGGTCAGAGGACAAGCCTTCTCTGGGAGGTTCCTGTTATCGATTCGTTGGAAATCTTTAGAGAGATGTACGGTGTGGAGAGGAAGGACTTTGAAGAGAGGTTAGAGGAGGTGAACAAATATCTGAAGATAGAGGATTATTTAGAAAAGCCTGCCATGGAGCTCTCGCTTGGAGAAAGGATAAGGTGTGAGATGGCTTCTATTTTGCTCCACGACCCCGATGTCCTCTTCCTCGACGAACCCACCATAGGCGTGGACATCTGGACGCGCCAGAAGATTAGGAGGCTTTTGAAGAAATTAAAGGGGGAGGGTAAGGCCATACTGCTTACCTCCCACCAGCTGGACGAGGTGGAGGCAGTTGCAGACAGGGTGATACTCCTTCAGAGAGGAAAAATAATTTACGATGGGGATATAGAGGGGCTCAGGGCCCTTCTACCCTATAAACGCATAACGGTTGTTTTTTCTGAGGAAAGGGAGGAGATAGATGAGGGGGTGGAGCAGAGGGAGGGAAATGTTATTGTGTTGAGGGTAGAGAGGGAGAGGACGGCTGAGGTGGTTAAGAAGATTTTTGAGGCGTATGATGTTTTGGATCTGAAGGTTGAGGAGCCAGATCTTGAAGAGGTCCTCACCTACACACTGAGTGATGAGGGGTAGGGCATACCCCCCTCTTTTTAAGCAAATACCCTCCCCTTCATGGTGTGAGGATAGCTGTCCTCTCGGGGAAGGGGGGTGTGGGCAAGACCTTCATCTCCGTAAACCTTGCCACCCTTCTGGCAAAGGCAGGCTATAGGACGCTCCTTGTGGACGCAAACTTTACAGCCCCCACCGTGGCAGCCTACCTCAAGGTGGACATAGGGAAGCACACCCTCGACAGCGATGCCGATCCTGTATGGGTGCACCCCGAGGGCTTCCACTTCGTGGCCCCATCCTATAACCTTGTGGACATAGACGACGAGGACGTCATCCCCCTTATGGACAAAATTACAAGGATCGGGAAAAATTACGATTTTGTTATCTATGACGGACCTGCAGGCGTGGGGAAGGATGTATACCATATTGTGAAGAGGGGTGAGGCCGCCGCCCTCGTGGTGGCCGTGCCCACCTACGCCTCCCTCTACAATGCTTTAAAAGTAATTTACTTTGTCCATGCCCTTGGTGGCATCCTCTGGGGCCCTGTATTAAATATGTGGGGGCCAGATCGCGAGGTGGAGAGGGAGGAGGCAGAGGAGATCCTTGAATCAAAGGTTTTGGGTGTTATACCCTATGATAAAAATGTTGTGAGGGCCTTTGAGGAGGGGAGGCCCCTCGTCTCCTATGCCCCCTCCTCACCGGCGGCTGTGGAGCTGATAAAAATTGTTAAAAAGGGGTTGGGGATTGATGTGAGAATAAGGAGGGGGTTGTTTGACTGGATAAGGTCCCTTCTTGGGCTCTAAGGCTGGCTTTCCATGATGATGGCCTCTTTTGTATAAATGTTTGGGTTGTCTACATTGAACTCTAATTTTAGAGATATCTTGATCCTTGAAAGGTCCACGAGTTTCCATCCAATGACCAGAAAAATATTTGGGGCCGTCTTCTCAAGAATGAAGCCCAAGAGTAGGTGGTAGGCATCTGTATCTATTTTGCTTAAGGTAGATGTACCTGGAGTGAAATAAAAATCTCGGGCGGAATGTGTGTGGGGGCGTGTGGTGGCCTTTACTTCAATGAAGTAGGTTGTCCCCTTTCATCAACAAAGCTCCTTAGCCAGGAGGTGCTCAAGCAAAAGTCCGGCTTCGTTCGGCCTAAAATTTTTTGGAGCCCTTTCAACAATCTTTTCCATAATATTGGGTGTAAGGGGTCTTCTGCCATAGACCTCCCTTAGCCTATCTGCAGCCCTCCCCACACATTCCATCTCCTTAGTAATTTTTGTTACTTTCATAACCTTGTGTCCTGTGAAGGTTTCCACTAACAGGTCAAAGGGCACGTCCTTGAATTTCTCGTACATCTTCTTTAAAATTGTTCCATATTTTTTGATTGTGGCGCCGTTATCCATAAGGCCACTTCATATACTCAATCTTTAAAAGTTATGCCCATAAGGATATCAAATTGTGAGGAATGGGGGGCAACCAAATAAAATCTATGTGATGGACTGCATTGAGGGCATGAAAACTTTTTTGGAGGACGGCGAAGTAGACGTTGTGGTTACGTCACCACCTTACAATATTGGTAAAGATTACAATGTGCACAATGACAAAATGCCCCGTGAGGAATATTTAAAGTGGCTCGATAAAGTTTTCTTGGAGATAAAACGTGTGCTATCCGACAGGGGCTCCTTTTTCCTCAACATAGGCTACACCAATGCAGATCCATGGCTTGCATGGGATGTAGCAAGGGTGGCGAGCAAGCACTTTGTATTACAAAATGTAATCCACTGGGTTAAGTCCATCTCCATTGACAAGAAATTTGTTAAAAATAATCCTCTCATCTTAGGAGATGTATCGGTGGGCCACTATAAACCCATCAGAAGCGACCGCTATTTGAGTATTATGCATGAGTATATTTTTCACTTTACAAAACACGGGGATGTAAAGCTCGACAAATTAGCTATAGGCGTCCCCTATCAGGATAAGTCAAATATCACCCGGTGGTCTGTGGGCATCGATCTGAGGGATCGTGGCAACGTATGGTTTATCCCCTATAAGACCATACAGTCCCGGGAGAGGGAGAGGCCCCACCCCGCCACATTTCCCCCTGAGCTACCTGAGATGTGCATCAGGCTGCACGGAGTCGATAAGGTAAGGTTGGTTTTGGACCCATTCATGGGCCTTGGCAATACCGCCATAGCGGCAATAAGGCTGGGTGTCAATTTTATAGGCTTTGACATAGATCCCCATTACGTAAGGATAGCCAACGAGAGGATAGAAAAGGAGCTGGCAAGAAAACGATCCACGCTAGTTAGCTACCTCCACCAAGCAACAGAAGCCAATATCACTCCGCTCTAAAAAATACTTTTCAGTATAAAAAATAATATTAGCAACAGTGCTGCGTAGACAACAATGGGGGGCACGTGTAGGACATCCGCCAGCTTCTTAAGGTATTTTATCCAGCCACGGGGCGTCCTAAGCTCATTTAGCACCTGTTGAGTAATTTCATACCATCCAAGCTCCCTCTCAGGAACTTTTTCTGCCCCAAACACAAGGCCAGTTACCCCGTCCACATCAAGCCTGTAGGTGCCCTCCCTCACTTCAACCCACACCCTCCAAATTGGCCACATCATCTGTCTGCCGCCAACTATTTTTACAGACCCCTTTGGCACCTTTAACAGTGAGGCAAGCTTTATTTGTGCAAGCTCCTTGGCTTCCTCTTTGGTAATATTGAAATCTATTACTTCCATATTATATCCATGCCTCGGCTCCTCCACAAATTCCAGCGGCATCTCCTCAAGCACGGGAGGAATGTGTTCAAGGAGCTGGCCAGTCTCGCCGTTGATGGCCACCTTTCCAGACTGATCCATAATTATGGCGCCCCCCTCCTCTATGAAAACGTCGTAAGGAAAAATATATACCGGGATATATATTAACTTCACGGTCCCTTCTTTGAAACGGTGCCAGCGCTTTTTCTTTAAAGTATCGGCTACTATGGTGGAGAGTGTGTCAAGGCCTATGGAGAGGGCCGGTGCGGGATAGGAAAGCTTCATCGTCTGCGCCTGACGATCCTAACGCCTGAGGGGGTTACCAGGAGGTGGTACTCTGTTATCCTTGCAATATCACCTCCTATGCCCTGGACGTGCTCCTTCAGTTTGGAGACCACTTCCTTGACGAGCACTGCATTTTTTGCGGCCAAGGGACGTATGTTGAGCAGTACTATGTTGCCCTTCTCCAGCTCTTGGACCACGGCGTCGTAGTCTTTGGAGGAGGTAAGCTGTAGGGGCTTTACGTACATTTTTGCCTCCTCGAGAACCTCCTCCCCCTCCTCAAGCGATGTAAGGAACTCGTCAAGGTTTATTTCCTCCTCCCTTTTGCCACCGAAGAGGCTGTCCAGGAACCCTGCCATTTCTCACCACCTCACCTCATGTTTGTTAAACACTTGGGCCGCAGGATTTTAATATGAACCTCTTTGAAGAGGTGAGCCATACGCTCTTTAAGAACAGGGACGCCCTCTCCCCCCACTACATCCCCCGCTCCCTCCCCTTCAGGGAAGAGCAGATAACGGCACTCTCTCGAAAGATAGCGCCCATCCTCAGTGGCAGGAAGCCGGAAAATATTTTTATTTATGGTAAAACAGGTACGGGGAAGACGGCGGTGACCAAGCGGGTGCTCTCAGACCTCAACGAGTACGCCGAGAGGAACAGCATACCTGTAAGAGGCTTTTATGTCAATGGCAGGCTTTACGAAACAGGCTATAAGATTATTTTAAAGATGGTTAAATTTTTAAGGCCGGGAGAAAACCTTATGGGCTTTTCCCTGGCCAGCGTTTACGACCGGCTCTTGGAAATAATTGACGAGGATGGTGTAAGGGTTGTGGTGGCCCTTGACGAGATAGACATGGTGAAAAAATTATCTGACCTTGTCTACCGCCTCACCAGGGCCAACGACGAGCTGGAGAGGGGATCCATCTCCCTCATAGGGATATCCAACAACCCAAAATTTAAGGAGAATTTGGATGCAAGGACAAAGTCTGCACTCTGTGAAGTGGAGCTTGTTTTTCCGCCCTACAACGCACAACAGCTCAGCGTTATCCTTAGGGAGCGTGTGAAGGAGGCCTTTAGGGAAGGGGTTGTGGAGGAGGAGGCTGTGCACATGGCGGCGGCGGTGGCCGCAAGACATTCAGGGGATGCGAGGTATGCGCTTCTGCTGTTACTAAGGGCAGGGGATCTTGCGGAGGAGGAGGGGGCAGCCAGGGTGACAAGGGAGCATGTGGAGAGGGCGAGGAAAAAAGTAGAGGAGGATGTGGCGTATGAAATGGTGTCCACTTTGCCCGATCAGCTAAAGGCCGTCCTTCTCGCGCTTGCAAGGCTCGAGAAAAGGGGCATGGGGGTTGCCTCCTTCGGGGGGAAGAACGTGGTGACCACGGGCATGCTCTACGATATGTATAAAAAAGTGGCTGGTGAATTGGGGTTGAATGTGGTGTCTGACAGGTGGTTCAGGGAATATCTTAATGAGTTGGAGACGTATGGGCTCATAGCGGTGAGGCCTATAGCCAAGGGGATGAGGGGGAATACCAGGGCTGTGGAGCTAACCCTTGAGGCGGAGAAGGTGGAGAGGGCTGCCCTAAGGAGTTTGTAATGCATGGGCAGAAAGGAGTGGGGGCTCCCTTTATTTATATCACCTCTTGCTGTTTCACCCCATTCACACGCCCTTCCAGGTGGAAGCCTCACAACCCTTTAAACTGTTTTGATGCCCATCACCCCGTGAAGCTCCCCAAAAAGATCAAGCTCTACTGCAAGAAGTGCGGGAGGCACACAGAACACACACTTAAGGAATTCAAGCGTAGCCAGACGAGGGGCCTGGCATGGGGCGAGAGGGTAAAGAGAAAGTATAAGCTGAAGGGCTATGGAGCCAACAAGATCAAGGCCCACAAGACCACCACCGTCTACAAGCAGAACAAAACCCCCACCTTTATTGCCAAATGTTCTGTGTGCGGCCACGAAACTTACTTCGTTATACCAAAGAGGATGAAGAAGGTGGAGCTGGTGGCTGTTTGAG
>CAYZKO010000017.1:0-7844 GCA_964479315.1 uncultured archaeon | reverse complement strand
CGATCGTGTGCTAAATTTTTATACACACATGGCAATCGAAAGGCTCCCCTACAGCCAGGAGCTTCAGCAGGTGCTCGCCTTCCTTCAACACGACAAGTGGGCCACCATGAAACATCTGGAAGCCCTGGAGATGGCAGTGCTCTCCCGCCATTCCGCCACCGAAAGGGCAAACTTGCTAAACTACCTCTCTGAAAGGGTCAGCGAGCTGAATAAGTGGCTCTCCGCATACGATAAGTTGGATGAGAGAAGTAAGAAGAATGTAGTGCTTAATATAAAATATTTAAAGGGCTTTATAGAATTTTTGGACCGCCTCCGCTCCCTGGACGAAAGCGAGCTAAAAGAGTATAGGACCGCCATCAAAACACTTGAAGAGAAATTGGCCAGAAGCCGGGGCCGCAAACATTAAAAACCTGTCCGAGGACGTATATCTTGTGGCCCAGTTCGTTTTTACACACCCCAAGCTGAGGGAGACCGCCAAGAAGATTGCAGAAACATTGAGAGGAGCGGTCAGTAGGCACGAAGATTATGCGCAAAAATACCAAAGAGCTATTGAGCTGGCAAACGAGCTAATACATGACAGAAAGGTTATTAATGAAATCAAGAAGAGGTACAACCTCCATGAGGCCACGGGGCTCGTAACCCTCGCCCTCTCCTTGAGCAGCCAGGTTTTAGAAAATTTGAGTGGAAAGGAGCATGATGTTAACCTGTTCCTGCACTGGCTCCATAATTTTTACTTTAACACCATGACGGTGGCAAGGCACCGGCTCGCAGAGAGGCCCCCTTCGCAGGGGGAGGGCCTAAAATTTGTAAAGAAGGTGGACCAGGTAAAGGCCTTTATATCTTCTTATTATAACCTCGTAGTTAACCAGCTTGGTCAGAAGGAGCTGGGCGAAGGGGAGGTGTACAATGCTTACACCGATCCGCGGTATTACTACAGGCTTGTGGAGGCTGTCCAAAGGGTTGAAAACAAGTACGGCAACTTCCTCTCCTTCTGGAAAAATCACGTTTTAGGCCTTACTCAGTACGCGACGATGCTGCAAACCGCTGTGCGCGCACGCTTCGACCAAGCTGAGAAGTCCAATCTCTTAGAATTCTTTGAAAGTTTGGTGGCAAACGCGGCTGTGACGGCAAAATCAGATCGGCTCGATAATTTTTCCAAGCTGAACATAATTTCTAACATCGGGAAGGATATTGAGCAGTTGGGACGCGTCGCAGACCTCAAAGAGGAGGTGCTCAAAGAATATAAAGAGGCTGTTAAGGAGCTCCTGGCCCAGGTGGTTGGAAGGGGTGGAGGGTAAGGGATAATATCCTTTTCGATGCCATAGAGGGTTGGGGTGACGGCCATGGGCATGTATCAGTATATAAGGGCGGTGTTGCAGAAAGAATATGCACACGACAGGGACGAATACTACGACTACAAGGGGAGGCTGAAGGAGAAGTTGAGGGAATGGAGGAGGGGGCCCGCCATTGTAAGGGTGGAGAGGCCCACAAACCTCACAAGGGCCAGGGAGCTTGGCTATAAGGCAAAGCAGGGTATTGTAGTGGTTCGAGTAAGGGTAAGGAAGGGATCTGGCCACCACATAAGGCCAAACAAGGGGAGGCGGCCCAAGCGCATGGGCGTAAACAAACTTACGCGCAGGATATCCATCCAGCGGATAGCGGAGATGAGGGCCAACAGGAAATATAAAAACTTGGAGGTTCTCAACTCCTACTACGTGGGCGAGGACGGCCAATATTATTACTATGAGGTCATCCTCGTGGACCCCCACCATCCAGCCATAAAAAACGACAAGGACCTCTCTTGGATCGCCGAGCCACAACACAGGGGTAGGGCCTTTAGAGGAAAAACATCTGCAGGCAGAAAGGGCAGAGGGCTAAGGAACAGGGGCAAGGGGGCTGAGAAGGCCCGTCCAAGCCTCAAGGCCAATGCGAGGAAGCTGAAATGATACACCACTACACCCTCCGGGTATTTGTCAGATCCACCGAGTCCATGGAGAAGGTGATTAAAGCAGTGAAGACTGTGGACCCATATTTTGATACGGAAGGAGCCGCCATCACCGAGCACAGGGGCATCTACGGTAATATTTTTTATTCCATCTCTTATAGCGGTGGGAGGAGGGAAGCAAGGAGGCTCTGGAATTATATTTTTAACCACCTCGACGCCAAGGATAGGGAATACCTCAAGGAACATGTCCTGGACCACCTCGACGAGCTGGGCAGGCTCCATCTCCGCCTCGACAAACACAAGGCGTACCAGGGCAAGCTTGTGCTGGGAGAAAGCAACGTTATAAAATTGGTGTTCCAGCTCGAAGCATATCCAGCCACCTATGAAAAGTTTAAGGAGGTTGCACGGGGGTTGGTATGTTCGACTACGTAAGGGTAGAGCCTACAGAGGAGATGGAGGTCTTTGCAAGGCGCTTTGGCCTAAAGCTCATTTACTCACACCCCCTCATTGCAGAGGCCACGCCCTCCCAGGCAATAAGGCTAATTAAACGCAAAAAAGTTATTTTTGTAAACGATGTGAGCCCCTCCCTGCTCTCGCTTGCAAGGCAGGAGGGTGTGGCGCTAGGGGTACTCGCCAGCGACGTAGATGATGCCAACCTTGGGAAATACATTGAGATGGTACGGCTAATGAGGAGGTATCGCATCCCTATAATTATTTCAAGTGGGGCAAGGCAAGTTGAGGAAATGCGATCGCCCCACGACCTTGTGTGTATAGGGGTGCTTCTTGGCATGGAGCCCCACGAGGCGTATGCCTCTCTGACGAGGAGGTGGAGCCTCCTTGGGCTATCCCCCGACGTATAGGAGGAAAAAGAGGCACATAGTCGTGGAGTTCGTGGGAAAAGGCCCGGAGGATCCGGTAAAGTGGGTGAGGGAGAGGATCAGAGAGGTGTTAGGTGCTATAGGGCTCGCTCACGTTATAAAAATAAAAAAGGAGGATGAAAAAGTACTGATAACTGTTGATAGGGATTGGACGTGTCACATAAGGGCTGCTTTAGTCCTCTCAAAGGACTTCCAGGTGGTTACCCATGTCGCGGGGACGCTGGCGTCGGCGAGGAGGAAAGGCTATTTATAAACAATGTGGAATGGAAAGTTCATGAAACTCCTCGGGCCGCACCACCCCCCTCGTGCACGAGATGGACAAAGAATATTTTAATGTGAAGACTTTGCTTGAGGAGGCCACAGCACATATAAAAAATTATGATAGGATAAGGACTGGGATAAAACTTGCAACGGACATAATTTCCACCCTGGGTAGCTCCGTGGAGGAAACCCATTTCAGGACGGTGCTAGAGGCTCATATAGGGATGGCGGAGAACTTATTTAAGGAGGAACTCTCCTTGGAGGACCTCCTCGTGGAAGAGTGCTTCCCAACAAGCGTACCAGATATTTTACTAAGGGCGTATAATAAAGTTCTCAGGGATTATGAGAAAATGAAAGATCGGATCAATGAATTCAAATACTTATATTTCTCTTCAAGGCCCTTTACCTCCCTCGGTCGCGAAGGAGTGGAGGAATTTGTAAAAACTGCCTGGGAAAAGCTAGAAAATATATTTAAAGAGGAGGTAGAGCTAAGGATTGACATAACGGAAAAGGGAGGGAGGGCCTACGTGGTGGGGAATGGTTTCGTCGTTATCGGCATTAAGGAGGTGCCTGTGGTCACCGATCTCGAGCGCAATACCCTCCACCTGAGGGAGTTCGAGCTCTCACTCACGCTGGCAGAGGAATTTGTGCATGTATTACACTACAGGAGGATAAAAGATTATCCACCACTGTTCAGAAATATTTTTAGCCACTACAGCGAGCTCATGGCTGAAACAATAAAGTGGTCTGTGGCTGAGCAACTTACAGATTTTGAGCTCGACAAAGAATATACATACATGGCCGTCGTCTTCACACTGGCCAGGAACCTTTCAAGACAACTTAAGGATTTTTATTTATATCAGGGCGACATAGGGGCGGCCTCTGAGATCTTAGAAAAAAGAGGAGTGCCTGTGCACCGCCGCGACTGGCGACTATACCTTGAACATAGGGCTAAGGAGCTTGCCATGTTGGTGGAAGATCCCCGTGAGGACTTAATATACCGCCTTGCAGAGGCTGTACGCGTGCTTCGTATCGATTTTAATAGGCTGGACCTCCCAGATATTTCTTCGACGGCAACCTTCAGGGTGTACGGTGTGAAGTAAGACATCCCCGAGCCCTTTTTAACCCCTTCGGGATGAGACACTTCCATGTACCCCCTCACGGGAGCCGCCGCCTACGACAGGGCCATCACCCTCTTCTCACCAGAGGGGAAGCTCTATCAAGTAGAATATGCCACAAAGGCCGCCGACATGGGAACGCTTGGGCTTGGCATCGTCTACGATGATGGGGTCCTCCTGGCGGCAGACAAGAGGATTACGAGCAGGCTCGTGGTGGGGGGCACAGAAAAGCTCTTCAAAATAGACAAACACATTGGGGCAGTTGCCTCTGGTATCGTAGGAGACTCAAGGGCCCTGGCGGATTATGCAAGAGACGTCGCAGAGCGCTATAGATTTCTTTACAACGAGGACATTCCCGTCCACTTCCTCGCCCGTGAGGTGGCAAAGCTGAAGCAAGTTTACACGCAATATGGTGGCATACGCCCCTTTGGTGTGGTCATGCTCATAGGAGGTTATTATAAAAAGCCGAGGCTGTTTGAGACGGTGCCAAGCGGGGCGCTGACGGAATACAAGGCGGAGGCTGTGGGCTACGGGAAAAAGGCGGCCATAGAACTATTTGAAGAGAAGTACAGGGAGGATATGAAGCTTGAGGAGGCCATCTCCCTGGCCGTGGAGGCAATAAAATTAAGCATTCCGGAGGATGAGAAGCTGACCCCTGAGCGCATCGTTATGGCTTATATAGATGCCTCCAGGGAGCTGAAGTTTGTTGGAAGAGAAGTTATAGAAAAGTATGTTGGGTGAAAGGATGGTATCACTTGAGAAGGCGGTGGTTGTGCGCTACGAGCGAGGGGGGATGAGGTTCGAGGTGCTCGTGGATCCGGATCTTGCGTGGAAGCTGAGGAAGGGGAAAAATGTAGATATGGACGAGCTGTTGGCAGCGCCAGAAATTTTTAGAGATGCAAGGAAGGGGGAAAGGGCCTCAGGGGAGGAGCTCCACAGGGCCTTTGGCACCACAGACGTCTATGAGATTGCGAAAATTATAATAAAGAAAGGTGATTTCCATCTCACCACCGAACAGCGCAGAAAATTGATGGAAGAGACTAAGAAGAAGATAGCGGCCCTTATATCAAAGAGGGGTGTAGATCCAAGAACGGGCCTGCCCCATCCACCAGATAGAATATTGAGGGCCATGGAGGAGGCGCGTGTCCACATAGACATTTTTAAAAGCCCAGAAGAGCAGATGCAGGCGGTGATAGACAAAATTAAAAGGATACTGCCCCTTAAAATAGAGACAAGGAGATTGCGGGTGCTCGTGCCACCCCAGTGGGTGGGCAGGGTATACGGAAAGATCAAATCCTTTAAAATGATTAGGGAGCGTTATCTAAGCGACGGCACCCTTGAGGCACTCATTGAGGTGCCTGCAGGTTCCGTGGGCGACGTAATAAAAGCCATTGGAGATATAACAAAGGGAGAGGCAAGGGTGGAGATGGAATGAGGCGCTTGGTGGTTCCTGGGGAGCTTGTTACGGAGGAGAAGGTCAAGCTCGGCCCCAACGTCTATGTCGAGGGAGGAAAAGTTTACTCCAAGGTGGTGGGGCTCGCTGAGGTGGTGGAGGGCACCGCCAGGGTCATACCCCTAGAGGGCCGCTACATACCCAAGGAGGGGGACCCCGTCATAGGGGTTGTGGTGGATGTAAAAATCCCTGGATACGATATAGACCTAAACTCGCCGTACCTCGGCTTCCTGCCCCAGGAGGAAATTTCAGAAGAGGCGACATATGGCGACGTGGTGGTGGCCACAGTTAAAAAAGTTGATGAGGTGAGGAGCGCCCTTCTTGAGAAGGCTAATATTTTAAGGGGTGGAGAGGTCATCACCATCAACCCAAAGAAGGTCCCCCGCGTAATAGGCAAGAAAAGGAGTATGCTAAACCTCATACAGGGCCTCACAGGTGTAACCATCCTCGTGGGCGCCAACGGCAGGATCTGGCTCTATGGTAAGAATTTGGAGGTGGCAAAGGAGGCCATATACAAGATAGAGCAGGAGGCCCACACAACAGGCCTTACCGACCGCATTACAAAATTCATAGAGGGTGAGCTGCATGGTAGAGAGGCCTGACGGAAGGGAATTTGACCACCTTAGGGACACCATAAGGATAGAGGCGGGTGTGCTCGAGAGGGCAGACGGCTCCGCCTACCTTGAGTGGGGCACCACGGTGAAACTTGTTAAAACGGCTGAGGAAAAAAAGGTTAGGGAATGGCAAAAGCGCTGGCCCATGGTAATGCCGATAGGCAGCGGGAATGGTTATTTGTATGTGGAATTCCCCAGACCTCTCTGGCATCTCATAGAGGAGCTCAAGGACGCAGAGGTTGTAAAGGAATATCTGCGCGGAAATAAAGTTTATGTCGCCGTTTACGGCCCCAAGGAGCCCATTCCCCGCCACGAGGCCTCCCCCTACAGGGCCGTCCTCCGCTACCGCTACACCATGAGCCCCTTCTCCGTCCCTGAGAGGAAGAGTCCAAAGCCGTCAAGGAGGGAAACAGAAATTTCTATGGTCTCACGCATGGCCCTGGAGCACGCCCTCTTCCTTGAGGAGTTTCCCATGACCATTATAGACGTCTTTGCAGAGGTGGTATGCGCAGACGCAGGCACGAGGGTGGCGGCCCTCACGGCGGCGGGTGTGGCCCTGGCGGACGCCGGCCTGCCCATGAAGGATATCCCCGTAGCCCTGGCAGCTGGACGCATTTGTTCGGATGAGGAGGGGAAGGATTGCGCCGTGGTGGTTGACCTAAACAAAAAGGAGGAGGACATGCCAGGAGCTGTGGACGTGCCCATGGCCATACTCCCCAGGAAAGAAGAAATAGTGCTGCTGCAAATGGATGGGAGGGTTTCGAGGGAGGAGCTTGAGGAGATATTAGAGCTGGGGATTAGGAAGGCCAAGGAGATAAGTAAAATACAAAAGGAGGCTCTGATTAGCAAATACAGGAGGGTGAGTGAAAATGAATGAGTTTATATGGGAGTTTACGGCCGATAGGGTTAGGAAGCTTGCCCTGAAGGGGCTCAGGCTCGATAGGAGGAACCTCCTTGAATATAGGGATATAAGAATAAAGACTGGGATAATATATAATGCCGATGGCTCAGCCCTCGTTGATCTCGGGGGAACAAAAGTACTTGCTGGAGTAAAATTTGAACTGGGCGCACCTTATCCAGATACCCCCGACAAGGGGGCGCTCCTCGTGGACGCAGAAATATTGCCCCACTCCTCACCCGCTGTAGAGCCCGGTCCGCCCGGTGAGGATGCCATAGAGCTCGCCAGGGTGGTGGACAGGGCCATAAGGGAAAGTAATGCCCTGGACCTCGGCTCCCTCGTCATTAGGGAGGGGGAGCTCGTCTTTCTGCTCTTCATAGACATCAGGGTCCTGGACCACGATGGAAACCTCGTAGATGCCGCCTCCATGGCGGCTGCCGCCGCCCTCCTGGACTCAAAAATACCGAGGGTGGAGGACGATGCCATAGTCAGGCACGAATATACGGGGCGGCTAAAGGTCAACGAAATACCCCTCTACACCACCTTCGCCAAGGTAGGAAAAATTATAATGGTGGATCCCTCCCTTGAGGAGGAGAAGGCCATGGATGCAAGGCTCAGCGTGGCCACCGTGGACGACGGGCACATTACAGCCCTCCAGAAGGGGGGTAACGGATCCT
>CAYZKO010000016.1:0-7879 GCA_964479315.1 uncultured archaeon | reverse complement strand
AAATTATATGATCGGGCAGATGACGCCACAAAGGCCCAGGTGGCCGCTCTCTTGATATCTAAGCCCAAGAATCCAGAGGAGCTTGGCGAGGTGCTCAAAAAGATGTCCTCGCTCTTAGAAAAAATACCTGGGGAGGTGGAGAGCAGATGGGAGGGTGTTATAAGGAGCGACGCCCCCTCAAGGGTCACCCTCACCATAACGGCCACGGGTAATGCCAAGGGCAAGATAAAAATTCCTTTTGACTATTTGAGCTATGAGGTGGAGGGCAACCTGCCAGTTTCGGTGGAGGGGGACTATGTAAAGTATAATGGGGAGGGGGAGGCGAGGATAACCTTTGTTGTGCCCCCAACACCCTTGGACAATTACGTAATGGAGGAGGAAAACGGGACGGTCGTCCACTACATGAACAGCTTCCCCGTTCCCTACGTTTTGGTGCCTGAGGGGAATGTGCTGGATGTGGAGAACGGCAGGGAGGTGAATGGGGTTGTGATGCTTAGGCCGGGCGGAGGAGCAATAGTAAAATATGATACTGTGAGGATAGAGCCCCTTGGAAACGGCTCCTTCATGATCGAGAACGTTTCCGACGCGCCCTACTCCAACCTCATCGAGTTCCCCGTGGTGGCCCAGGAGGTGCCCCCCTACTGCACCGCCCTGGAGGACAGGGTGCTCTGCAAAGTAAACCTGAAGCCTGGGGAGAAGAGGATAATAAAGTTTAAGCTGAAGCCCAAGGTAGTGGAGACGAACACGGCCCCCATAGAGAGGAGGGTGCCCCCCGTGAAGAAGCCCCACCAGGATATAGGCAAAGTGGTGGACCTCCTTATGAAACAGATAAAGAGGGCAAGGGAGCTGAACAGGGAAGACCTCATCCCCATTTCCTTCGAAGGTATAAAAAGTGTTGGGGACAACGAGGGGGCCTATCCCGTCCTCAAGTCCATACTTGACAAACTGAGGGCAAAGGCAAAGGTTTCCATCGAAAGGCTAAAGAGGAAGGATGCGGAGAGGGCGAGGCTAGCGGAAAAGCTCTACAGGGAGGGGGACTACATTACCCCTGTGGTCCTCGCGGAGGAGGAGGGCTCAGGGGAGGAGACTCCCTGGACGGATATTTTTGCAATAGTTGGGGGCCTTGGGCTCATAGCCTATGGCATACTGGGCCTGAGGAGGAAGAAGCTGCCTGAGATCAGGATGTGAACTGTCAAGGGAAGATCGACGTTATTTAAAAAGGTTGCGCTCCATATTAAAGGGGGTGGGAGCATGATATATGACCCCTTCGAGGAGATTAGGAGGATACACAGGGAGCTCGATAGGATGTTCAGCGAGGTCTTTGGGAGGATGAGGACAGAATTTGTGCGGGAGCCCGCCATCGACCTTGTGGACGAGGGCGACCACTACGTGCTTGTGGTGGAGCTCCCAGGGGTAAACAAGGAGGATGTGGAGCTCTACGTCAACAGGGACAGCGTAACAATAAAGGCATCCAGGAAAAGTGGTGGCGAGAAGAAGGGGGCCAACTACTACGTCAGGGAGAGGGCCTACTCGTCCTTCTACAGGACCATAGCCCTACCGGAGCCAGTGGTCCCCGAGGAGACGAGGGCCACCTTCAGGAACGGCATCCTGGAGGTAACGCTGAAGAAGGAGAAGGCCAGCGAGGAGGCCAAGGGCTACAGGGTGAAGATAGAATAAAACCTTTTCCTTTTGTTTTTATGACATGGCCAGTAGGAGGGAGTTCTTCAAGAGGGTGGGCGATGCCTTCCTGGCGGGATATTTAGGCGCTGGACTGGTGATGGACGCCCCAAATATTTGGAAGAATATTAAAGAGCATGTGTCTGTTACGCCTAAATCGCCGTATGTAAAAAAGGTTTGATGTTGACGGGAGGAAAGTGGTCCTTGTGGGGGTTGCGCATATCGGAGATTATTATAAAGCTGTTGGTGAAATTTTTAAGAAGGAGAAGCCCCACACCCTCATCTTTGAAAACCACCTGGAGATGGAGGTGGACGGCAAGAGGATAGAAATAAAGTCGGATCGTTCGAGGAGGTTGGACAAAACTATTGGGGGCGCAAAAGTTTATGTTTTTGATCCGACTGAACTACCCGTAAGATTTTTGTCCGAACTATTAGTCCTAGGCGCCCCAATCTCACTTGGCCTTATGAAGTTACTCCGTCTGGGTGAGAGGATAAACCGCAGGACTTTTCTGACGCTTATGACTGCACAGCTTGCGGGTATAACTCCCTTTGATCCGCTCGTAAAGGGCAGGGATCTGGCGGCCTACTACACCCTGAAAAGGGCAATAAAGGAAACGCCTAAGGGTGGAAAAATTATGTTGGTGGCCGGGGATGGGCACATGCCAGGTATAGAAAGATTGCTGAGGGATCCCACCTACAGGAGGTATGTGGAGTTCTTCCATAGAAGGTTAGCGGGGCAGAGGGGCGACTAAATATTTAAGGACATTGGGTCAGTGGGTGGAGTGAAGGGCCTTGCGGGCATTGTGGTTGGGGTGATGGCAGCCCTCATACTTGTGGCTACGTATGGGGCCTGGATAAGGACAAAATTTATTGACGAGCAGATGGCCCATCTTATAAGGGACAGGGAGGACTTTCTGGCAAAAGAAATAAAGCTAAGAAACACCTTTAACGATATACACTACAAGCTGCTGGCATGCAGATCCCTTAGAATACAGGAGTGCCAACTCCTCCTTGGGAATAAAGTGGTGGTGGTTCCCTCCAAGGGGGGCTTTGCGGCAATTTTCCCATACACAATAAGGGAATATGTGGGCCATGCGCTCCTCTACATCCCCGCCGGGACGGTGGTAAGGTGAAGCTCGCCCTCCTCCTCTACATCGGCTTTGCGGCGCTCGTGCTTGGGATCCTTGGGGGAATAAAATTTTCAGGAGTGGAGGAGGACGTGGCAAAGCTATGTAAAGACATCATAGATACAGCCTCCTATACCGGCACGTCCTTCAGGCTTGTTTGCAATGTGGGGGACGGCTATGTGGAGTTTGGAGGTAAAAGAGCTACCGCAAGGACAACGTACGCCGCGGTGAGCTCCTATGGATGGGGAAATCCTTGAGGTTGTGGTGGCTGTCCTTGTCATCCTCTCATCCTTAAATTTGCTGGCCTTCCACGTCCACTCCATGAACGAGCTCATGAAAAACGAGCAGGAGGCAATAAAAATAATGAGGCTGTTCCTCCTCTCTGACAGGCTCATAGCCTCTGCCTCCTACCCCGTTTACGGCATAGTAGACTGTGGAAGAATAAGATGCGAGGGATTCTACGTGAGGTGTGGGGATGTGGTGTGCGGGGAGCCCAGGGGACTAAAAATTAGGAGGTTTGCAACGGATGGGAAAAATATTATTTTGATGGAGGTGGGTGAATGAAGGGCCAGCTGATATTGCTTGAAGCAACGATAGGCGCCCTCATACTCCTCCTCATCCTCCTCTTCACCCAGCCCCTCTTCCACCCCGTGGCGCCCCTCGTCCACCACTACGTCACGGGGGACGCAAAACTCCTCTCCACACCCCTTGTGGCGGACGTAAATATTAAGAAGGGGTGAGGATGCAATTTTTTACTATAAAATTTTTTCCTCTTCCCCCACCAGAACACCTCACATTCACGCATACCCCATGGGAGCAGATTTTTCCTTCTGCGCAGTCGATATCCACTTCGTAGGGGGCGTAAATTTTTATGTTGTCCACATATGGGCATATCTCCATGCGGTCCTCTATCACGCGGGCGAGATAGGAGAGGTGGGCCCTCCTGAGGCCCTCCTCCGTGCGGGCAAAAATGCCCTTCATGGGGGCAAGAAGAATTATGAGGAGGGCTGAGAGCGCAGCCCAGGTTATGAGGAGGTCGAGGGATACCTGGCCCTTCATGGGTTATCACTGGAGAGCTCGTCTATTTTACCCATGAGGTCGTTTGTCTTTGTTTCCATCTTGCCGGCCACTTTTGTGGTGGAGGTCCTTATTTTGCCAAAGATGTAGATGGCAAGGGCCGTGAGGGCCGCCACTACTATGAGGAGCTCTGCAGAGACCTGGCTCCGCATCGCCTTTATATGGGCGCAAATTATCTTAAAGGTTGCGCCGGGGCACAACCCTTTTAACCCTTAGTCGGCAACCTCTTGTTGGGCTCCGGTGGTGTAGTCCGGTCAAGCATGCGGGCCTTTCGAGCCCGTGACCCGGGTTCAAATCCCGGCCGGAGCATGGCCGGGTCTCCACGACCCGGTCGCTCCCCCACACTATTTTTAAGATATACAACCCTCACATTCCCCTTCACCCTAAGCCTTTTTACCTCCACGAGGCCCAGGCGTTCGAGGCGGCGGAGGTATGTCCTAAACGTCCGCTCAGAGACACTGAATCTTTTAGAAAAAGCGGTGTAGAGATCCCTTATCTGCTTTGGCCCCTCCATCAGTATTTCTACTATATATTCGAGCTGGGGATCGAGATCCACATGCCTCTTTAGTTTTTGCTTCGCCGCAACCACATCCTCCTCTGTTATCCTCTCCCTACCTGCCCCGTCCGCCTCCTTGGCGGCCTGGAAGAGGCATGAGATGGCTGCCCTGGCATCCCCTCCCAGCCCAAAGCCCACGGAGGCGCAGAGGCGGAGGATGGTTTCATCATAGCTGCCTGGCCGTAGCCCCGTCTCGGCCCTTTTTCTTAAAATAGCCACGAGCTGGGGCACCGTATAGGGAGGAAATTCTATCTCCACTTGGAAGAGTGTAGATACTATTCTTCTGTCCAGGAAGGCCACGAAGTTCCTGCTGTTGGCCACCGTTATCAACATAAAGTTTCCTCCAAGCCTCGAAAGGTCATAGAGGATGTCATAATTTGAGAGCCTGTCCACCTCGTCCACACCCACAACCAGGCGCTCCCCCACGCTCCCCAGAATATCCATAAGGTCTGTAATTGATTTTCCGCTTGTAGGGACCGGAAGGCCAAGCTGTCTTATAATTTCTGATAGAAGATTATATGGAGTTCTTGCTCTCCAGGCATTGACATAAATTGTTCTTATCCCGAGGATTGTTGTTGCCTCCTGCATTATTTTTCTTAAGCTTGCGGTCTTGCCCGTGCCGGGGGGCCCAAAGAGGAATAAATTAGTTGCGGTCCCCCTCTTGACAAAGAAGGCCACCTCTCGGGCCATGGCATCGAGCTGACCGTCCCTGTAAGGCAGTTCTTCTGGCAAATAATCCGGGTCGAAGACAAAGGGGTTTGTGATGATGGACGTCTCCAGATATCTTGAAATGTACATCATTCCAGCCTCCACTCAATGTAGGTGACCATGTCGTCGGGGGAGATGGCTGGGTATATTTTCTTAAGGTCTGAAATAAGGTCTGGGAGGGAGGTGTAGCCCTCTGATCTTATTTCGTGGCGGGTGAGCTCCTTAAGTTTTTTGTAGGAAACCCTGACGATCCTTGCCCTGGCAAAGGGCCTGCCACCCACCGCCAAGTAGACCGTCATCCCCTCCCTAACATCTTTTTTTCCAAGCCTAATGGTGGCCCTCTTCTCCCCGGATATAATTTTTCTTACAAATTCCGGCCTGAAGTGGAGCATCATGCCAACTCCTCCAGCACGTATTTTCCTATCCTGTATATTATTTTGTCAAGCCTTTTGGCAAACTTTGATGCATCCATGCCGAAGGCCCTGGCCGCCTCCCTCCACGTCTTCTTCTTCAGTATTTTTTCGATTAGAAACATTTTGTCTGTTTGAGGCAATGAAGGACCCTCCCCAGAGAGGAAGTACCACCGGACCATCTTGAGGATGATGTCGGAGACCGCGTCGTAAAAAAGGTAGCCGTCCACATAGCGCTCCAGCCTCCTCACCTCACCCTCCGAGAGGTTGAGGGGGATGCTCCTCCTGGGCCCTGAGGAAAGGAGCTCTAAGGCAACCTCAGCATCCATATAATAATAATAGTTGTCGAGCTCCGTAATAAGTCTTGACCTTGCCGAATAGTTCGCCATTCTAACATATTTCTCTATATCCTGGTCAAGGGGCTTGACAAAGATGGTGGAATACTCTCCGCTCTCGGGATTCCTCTTGGGGGAGACGTGAACCATAACGTAGCCGTTCCTCTTCCAAAATCTTACAACCCTGTAGGATGCTCCGAAGCCAGCACCTGTCCAGCTGTAGCCGTTTTCGAGCGCGTACTCCTCAAGCCTCTTGAGGGCAAAGGAGCCTATGCCCATGCCCTGGAGCTCTGGGTGGGTGGCTATCCTCACGATCCTGAGGCCTTTTTTCCTTGCAAACCCCCTGAGCCCGTAGTATTTTAAAAATATATCAGGGATGATATTGCCAAATACGATTTCCCCCTCAAGCATCCTATTAATATACTCCTCTGTGAGTCCTCCTTCCTCCGCCACCTGCAGGGAGGCCACCACCTTATCCCCCACGCTCACCGAAAAAGCGTTCTGGTTGGGGGCGTCGGCGAGGATGGCAATGTCCCTTGGGTTGTTCCTGTAGTGGGCAAAGACGTAGATGCCAATAAATTCCCTCAGCCTTTTCTCGTCCTGGAGGAAGAGACGCTCCCTATCCTCTTTTTTAAAGACCAGCTTTCCCTGTTTCACAACCTCCCTGTCCCTCTTGGTTATCTTGGCGGGCTCTGCGTCGAGGAGGAACGTCTCGTAGAGCCACCTCTCCACGGGGTCGCCCTCGCCGTACCTTATGGGCTCCTCCATGCGCAGGAGCGTGACATCAAATCTTTCCTGGAGGAGGGGGAGGAAGCGGTACTGGAAGAGCCTTCCCGTGCCCTCATAGCCGTGAGACGTGGTTGAGAAAATAAAGGAGGGGGCATTATCGAGGAGCTCCCGCAGTATTGAAACGTAGATGCCTGCGGCCTCGTCCACAACCATCAGGTCCGCCCTCTCCCTTATGGCATCCAGGGGCTCCCTATAGCTTATCCTTAGTTTGCCCACCCTCTTCTTGGAAAATTTTATGCCCAGCTCCTCCG
The DNA here is from genome assembly GCA_964479315.1 of uncultured archaeon. Taxonomy (GTDB): domain Archaea; phylum Iainarchaeota; class Iainarchaeia; order JAADDC01; family JAADDC01; genus WANZ01. The sequence goes on along the minus strand of CAYZKO010000016.1, from coordinate 949 downwards.
CCCCCCTCCTCAAGAACTTGAAGAGCTCCTGGACGTTGGAGGGGGAGGGGGCCGTAATAACGACTCTTTTCTTCTCCTGGAGCACGCCGCCGAGCCCTGCCAGGAAGAGGCCGAGGGCGGCGGATTTGCCACGCCCCCTATCAGCCAGCAGCACGTAGGCCTTCCCCTCCTGGAGCACGCCCTCAAGGGAGTTTATTACCTCCACCTGGTCCTGAGTTAGGGCAAGCCGAAAAATTTTCTCCGGCAGCATGCTCTCCTTGGGCATCTTTATGCGCCTGCGCCTCCTGGCCCTCACCCTGGGCTCCCTGCCCACCACCTCCTGGCCCACAAGGTAAATGCCTGGGAGCGAGAACTTTTTGACGATGCGGCGCTGGTATATGTTGCCACACTCCTCCACGGTATAGGGAGGCGTGACCACGTACTGGGCGTGGAAGAAGAGCTTTGTGCGTGTCCACTCCTCCAGCGGTGGCATAAGAAATATTACCACCCCAGGCCCCCTCACAGTCTCCACGGTAATGCCTATGTCCCTGGCAGGAAAATTATTGAAGGCGTCCAGGACCAGGGCATCGTATGTTTTACCCAACACCTCCTTTGCCCTGGCATAGGGGAGCCTCTCCACGGTTCCAAAAATAGAGGTAAAGCGGGAATACCTCTCCTCATCGTCCTTCTTCTCCCTTGGAAACTCAGCAATGTAGAGGACGTCTCTTATATCTATAAACTTTTTTATTTCTTTGAGGAGATGGGCTGCCCTCTCTGCAGGCTCCACACCCTCCCCCACAACCACAAAGAGCCTTCTATGGTTATATCTCGCCATCTTCTCCGCCAAGGAGGCTATTTTCACACCTCACCCCTCCCTAAACTTTGTGTAGGCTGTGAGGGAGAGTGAAGCAAGGTAGAGGGTGGTGAAGAGGGGGGTAAGGGGGGTTGTGTAGGGAGGGGAGAGGAGGGA
>CAYZKO010000015.1:0-8210 GCA_964479315.1 uncultured archaeon | reverse complement strand
TATAAGATTACGGAGGATGGGGTCTCTCCAAGGAGCGTCCCAGGGGCCATATCCTTTGCCGTCAGGGCCACCAGCTACGAGCACGACGAGGAGGGCATCACCACAGAGGACCCCCACGAGATAGAAAAAATGGTGGAGAAGAGGCTGAGGAAGTGGGAGAGCCTGGAGAGGGCTGTGAAGGAGCTTGAGCCGGTCAGCGTGTACGGGGAAGGGGAGAGGGTGATGGTGTCGTGGGGTTCCACCAAGGGGGCCATCCTGGACGCGCTCGAAAAGCTAGAGGGCTGGAAGTTTGTGAAGGTAAACATACTTGCGCCCTTCCCATCGGAGGAGGTGCTGAGGGAGGTGGATGACGCAAAGAGGGTTGTGGTGGTGGAAAACTCTGCCACAGGTCAGCTGTCAAAGCTTTTGGCCATGGAGACGGGCCTCATCACCGAGGATAAAATACTTCGCTACGACGCGAGGCCCTTCACCGCCGACTACATCCTCAGGAGGTTGGGAGGATGAGGCTGGACCCCAAGAGGCTTGAGACGTATGCGGAAAATACGTGGTGTCCAGGGTGTGGCAACTTCGGCATACTCGCAGCGGTAAAGAGGGCTATAACTAAGCTCGTAGAGGAAGGATATGATATAAAAAATTTCGTGACGGTGACAGGCATTGGGTGCCATGCTAAAATTTACGACTACCTCAACCTCAACGGCTTTTACTCCATCCACGGCAGGGTCCTCCCCACGGCCATTGGCATAAAGATGGCCAATCCCGAGCTGAAGGTCATCGGCTTTGCAGGCGACGGCGACACGTACGCCGAGGGCGTTTCCCACTTCGTCCACGCATGCAGGTACAACCCGGATATAACTTTTCTTGTCCATAACAACCAGGTCTTTGCCCTGACAACCGGCCAGGCCACGCCCACGTCAGAAAGGGGATATAGGGGGAAGTCCACGCCGGAGGGCAAGTGGGACGAGCCCCTCAACCCCCTCCTTCTTGCGCTGGAGGCGGGGGCCACCTTTGTGGCCAGGGGGTATGCCTACGACGTGGCCCACCTTGCCTATCTCATCAAGGAGGGGGTCAAGCATAGGGGCTTTGCCTTCATAGACGTCATCCAGCCCTGCGTGACGTTCCACAACATTGCCCCCTACGTGAAGGAGAGGCTGTATAAGCTGGAGGAGGTGGGCCACGACCCCACAAACTTTTACGAAGCCATGAGGCGCGCAAGGGAGTGGAGGTATGACCTCGACCCCCATGCAAAAATACCGATAGGGATATTTTACCGGGTGGAGAAGGAGACGTTTGAAGAGGGCTATGGGAGGGACGTCCCCTATTACAAAGTGGTGCGCAACGTCCAGTGGAGGGACGTGGTGAGAGAAAAGATGGCATAAAATTTTATTCTGCCAACATCTTTATTTCTATCTTTACCTTGTCAGGGATGGGTATCCTGAGGAGGGCCTTCATGAAGCGGTCGTCGGCGGGTACCTCCAGGAGCCTCTTGTGGATCCTCATCTCCCAGTGCTGGTACGTCTCGGAGCCCTGGCCGTCAGGGGAATACCTTACAGCAACCCGGAGCTTTTTAGTGGGAAGGGGAATTGGGCCCTTAATTTTTATTCCCATCTGCCTGGCTGTCTCCACTATGGAGGAGACCACCTGGTCGAGGAGCTTGTAGTCTGTGGACCAGAGCTTTATGCGGGCCATCATAGTCCCACCAAATTAAAGAAGGGGGAAGGGTTTATTTGGCCCTTGGGACCACCTCCTTCACAATGCCTACAGCAATGGTCCTGCTCATATCCCTCACTGCAAACCTGCCAAGCGCTGGGAACTCCTGGAAGCGCTCCACCACGAGGGGCTTTGTGGGAACTATTTCTACCACTGCAATATCGCCGCTCTTGAGGAACTGGGGATTTTCTTCGGTCACCTGGCCGGTCTTGGGGTCCAGCTTCTTGAGGAGCTTGTCAAAGGTGCAGGCCACCTGGGCTGTGTGGACGTGGAAGACTGGAGTGTATCCGGCGGTGATGGCCGTGGGATGGTAGAGGATAACTACCTGCGCTGTAAATCTTTCTGCCACTGTGGGCGGGTTGTCCACATGGCCCACGACGTCTCCCCTCTTTACGTCTGTCTTGCCAATGCCCTTGACGTTGAAGCCGATGTTGTCGCCGGGCTTTGCCTCGTTGAGGGGCTGGTGGTGCATCTCGATGGACTTCACTTCACCTGTGAGGCCGACGGGCTGGACGATGACCTTGTCGCCGGGCCTGAGGACGCCGGACTCCACCCTGCCGGTAAGGACAGTACCGACGCCCTTGATGGAAAGGGCCTTCTCAATGGGTATCCTGAGGGGCTTATCGACGGGTCTGGGTGGCTCCTCAAGGAGGTCAAAGGCCTCCACAAGGGTGGGGCCGTTGTACCAGGACATGTTGGAGGATTTGTTGACCACGTTGTCGCCCATGAGGGCGGAGCCGGGGATGATGGCCTTTATCTGGTCCTCTTTGTAGCCCAGGCCCAGGAGGAATTTCGTAAGCTCCCCCTTGAGGCCCTCGTACTTGGCCTTGTCATAGTTCACCATGTCCATTTTGTTTATGAACACAATGAGCTGGTTTATGCCCAGGGTCTTTGCAAGGATGGCGTGCTCCCTTGTCTGGGGCATTATGCCCTCTGTGACGGCCACCACGAGCACTGCAGCGTCTGCCTGGGAGGCGCCGGTGATCATGTTCTTGACGAAGTCCTGGTGGCCTGGGGCGTCAATGATGGTAAAATAATACTTCTTTGTCTCGAAGTCCCTGTAGGCGATGTCAATGGTAATGCCCCTCTCCCTTTCCTCCTTTAGCCTGTCCATGACGTACGCGAACTCAAAGCCTCGCTTTCCCCTCTCCTCGGCCTCCTTCCTATATTCCTCGATGGTCCTCTCGTCAATGAGGCCAAGGTCGTAAAAAAGCCTACCAATGGTTGTGGACTTGCCGTGGTCCACGTGGCCTATGAAGACCAGGTTCAGGTGGGGTTTTTCACGGGCCATACCATCACCTCCTACTCAAGGAAGTCTTCTGGTTTGGGGGGTTCGGGGCTTTCGCCCTTACGCGTCCTAACCTCCTTGACTATGCTCTCCTGGAGCTCCCGGGGGACGCGCTCATATCCAGCAAATTCGTACGTCCAGATGGCCCTTCCCTGGGTGGCGGAGCGGAGGGCGGCGGAGAAGCCTATCATTTCCCTCACTGGAACCTTGGCCTTTATGATGATGGTCTCGCCCTCGCTGGAGATGTCCTCGATCTGGGCGCGCCTGCCCTGGAGCTCCCTGTTGACGTCCCCCATATAGTCCTGGGGAACAGTTATAAAAACGTATTGCTTGGGTTCCCAGAGGAAGGGGTCTGCCTGGAGCACCGCCGCATAAATACCCCTCTTAACGGCAGGTATCACCTGGGCGGGGCCCCTGTGGACGGCGTCCTCGTGGAGGACAGCATCATCTAAGACCACCTTGACGCCCATCATCTTTTCCCTTGCCAGGGGGCCATCGTTTACAGCCTCCTGGAAGGCCTGGATGATGAGCTCCTTCGTTTCGTGGAGGTATTGGACGCCGCGCGTCCTGTCGACAAAAACACAGCCGTTGAAGACTGCCCACACGTTCCTCGCGTCCTCTGGAGTCATGCCGAGGGAGACGAGCTTGTCCATGTGTTGCTTTTCCTTATACTTCCCCTCTGGGAGCTCCCCCTCGAGGATGGCCTTGAGGACCGGCTCCTCCAGGGGTTCTACGTGGAGGAAGAATTTGTTGTGGCGGTTGGGGGACTTTGACTCCACCGTGGGGGACACCTTGCCGACCCCCTCGCGGTATACAACTGTCGGGGGGCTCATCTTGACGGGGATGCCATAGTCGTGCTCTATACGGTATTTTATGATCTCAAGATGGAGCTCCCCCATGCCTGATACAAGGTATTCGCCCGTCTCCTGATTTATCTCAACGCGCACGCTCGGATCCTCCTTCTGGATTTTCCTCAGGACTTCGCCGAGGCGGGCAATGTCCTTCATATTGACTGCCTCGACGGCGGAGGAGATAACAGGCTCAAGGTTTGTTTTGAAGGACTCAAAGGGCGGGATGGGCTCCTCAGAGAGCGTTTCGCCCGCCCAGACGTCCTTTAGCCCTACAATGGCGGCGATGTTGCCCGCGGGAATCTCGTCGACCCTCAGCCGGTGGGGGCCCATGTAGATGGAAATTTGCTGGATAGTGGCCTCCGTCTTGTTGCCGATCATCCTCACCTTCATGCCCTTGCGGAGCGTTCCGGAGAACACCCTTCCCGTGGCCACCTCCCCAGCGTGGGGATCCACGGAGACGTCTGTTATGACCATGACGAGCTTCCCCTTCGGGTCGCAGGCGAGCATAGACCTCCCGACGGGGGAATCCATGTCGCCGGGCCAGAGGTGTGGTATTCTATATTTTTGGGCCGTTGTGGGGTCTGGGAGGTGCTGGATGACCATCCTTATGACGACGTCGTAGAGGGGGGACTTCTTGGCGAGCTCCTTCTGTCTGTCTGACTTGAGGAATTCGTAGACGTCCTTGAAGGTGATCCCGGATATTTTTGTGTAGGGGACCGAGAGGGCCCAGTTATGATAGGCGGAGCCGAAGGCGACGCTACCGTTCTGGACGTTGACGTACCACTTGTCCTTGAAGTCTTGGGGGGCATACTTGTAGATGAGCTCGTTCACGTCGTTTATTATTTTTGTGAAGCGGTCCATCATCTGCTGGGGCTCGAGCTGGAGCTCGTTTATGAGGCGGTCCACCTTGTTTATGAAAAGAACGGGCTTCACCCTTTCCCTTAAGGCCATGCGGAGGACTGTCTCTGTTTGGGGCATAACGCCCTCCACGGCGTCCACCACGAGGATAACACCGTCCACCGCGCGCATGGCGCGGACTACCTCCCCCGCAAAGTCCACGTGGCCAGGGGTGTCAATGATGTTGACGAGGTAGTCCTTTCCGTCGAGGTTGTAGACGATTGAGATGTTTGCGGCCATGATGGTGATGCCCCTCTCCCTCTCTGGCTCGTAAAAATCGAGCATGAGCTGTTTGCCTGCGAGCTCCTCGCTCATGAGGCCGCCGGCAGCCACGAGGTTGTCTGTAAGGGTTGTCTTGCCGTGGTCGATGTGGGCGACGATACCTATATTTCTTATGCGCTCCCTTTCATACATAACTTTTTGGATGCGTGCAGCCACCTCCTCAAGTTTTCCCATGCTCCTCACCTCGAGGCCCGGGCAATCCTCTCTATCTCCTCACGCCTGGAGACGGCAAAGCTCTGGGGATCGTTCTTGGCGGCCAGTATGAGCTCCTCGGCAAGGACCTCATGCACTGGGCGGGGGTTGTTGAAGGACTTGTAGAAGGCCGCAAGGGCAATATTTTTTAAAGCCACGTCGAGGCGCTTGAGGGGGGAGACGTCCACTGCAACGGGGATGATGACACCCCCCATCTGCACCCTCACCACGTCCTCCCTGGGGCCGGCGTTTATGACTGCATCCACGAGGATCTGGATGGGGTTCTTTTTTGTCCGCTGTTCCACAATTTCAAAGGCTCTCTCAACGATTTTCATGGCAAGAAGTTTCTTTCCACAGGCATTTCTTCCCCTTATGAACCTGCCCGCCACCTTCTTGGATCCCTGTCCGCTCCTCATGAGCTTGTTTATGAGCCTCTCTACGATGCATATTTTTTGTCTGCCAAAGCGCCTCTTGGCGTAGAGGCCGTGGCTGTGGGGGATGACCTTGCAGTTGCTTAAATTTATGTAGGGGGCAAGGGAGACATCGTTTACAACTACCCCGTCGGTGGGCCAGCGGTTGAAGACGAGCACCATGCTTTCATCTCCTTGGCTTCTCTTTCCTGCCCGTCCTCAACATCTCAAGGGAGATGCCGTTCACCATTATCACTCTGAATTTTATTCCCCACATGGAGCCAATGGGTCCCCTCTGGGAGCCGCCCAGGGACTCTATGATGACCTCGTCGTGCTCCTCAATAAACTTTATGGCGTTGTTCCTTGGGACGTGGGCGGTAACCTCCCTCCCGTTCTTTATTATCTGGACGCGGACAGCCTTGATAAGACCTGAGTGGGGCTGCTTCTGCTCAACCTCACGCTTCTCGAGGACGATGGCCCTGGCCATGGGGGCCCCTTCCAGGGGATCATATTTTTTGAGCCAGTTGAAGAGCTTGTACTTCCTGTAGTGCCTGTCCTTCTTCCTCCACTTTTTTCTGTCCTTAATGAGCTTCCTCGCCGCAAACTCGCCCCTTCCCATTACATCACCACCACGTTATCAATCTTGAAATATCTTTTTGCAAGCATGCGGGCAATCCTGAGGCGGCGCTCAAGGCGGCCACCAAGTATGCGGGCGCTCTCCTTGTCTACGTGGACGCGGGCCACCCGGGAGCCATTTTTGTCCACCACGCTCACCGCAAGGATATGTGCTGGATGGAAAACGTTTTTAAGGAATTGGGTGGGTTCATGCGCGTAGCCCACCACCTCGATGCTCTTACCCGTTATGGCCGCTATCTTTTTTATATTGACGCCGTTTTTTCCAACCGCCTTCCCCACATTTCTTTCGTCCACCACGAAGATGACCAAATTCCCGTCCACTATGCAGTCCCTCGGGTAGACGCCTGTAATGGACTGGAAGGCTGCCATGAGCCGTATCTCCTCCGTCGTCAGCCTCACGCTGTGACCTCCTTGGCGAGATCGAGGATGCTCGAGTCTCCTGGATCGTCCACGGAGATGACGGCCACGAAGTGGGGGCGGCCCACCACCTCGCCGAGCTCCAGGGAGGTGCCGGGGAAGGTGTAGACGGGGGTGTTGGAGAGGGAGGCGAGGTGTTTTATTCTAAGCCTGATGCGTTCGGGGACGTTGGAGGCAAGGATGATGAGCTTGGAGCGGCCGTTGAGGAGGGACTTCTCGCTCTGGCGGAAGCCAAGCTTGACATCCCCCGTCTCCATGGCCCTCCTGAGCTGGAAAGCAATGTTCATGGTGCCACCCTCATGGTGAGCCTCACCCTGCCTGTGCCCGCCTTGATGGGGAGGCCTACGATGAGGTTCTCGACGATACCCTTTAAATTGTCTACTTCGTTCCAGACGCTGGCCTCCACGAGGTGTTTATTGGTCTCTTCGAAGGCGGCCCTTGCCAGGACGGAGCCTTTCTTGCCTGCAATGCCCGTTCTTCCTATGGGGGTTATGACGCCCCTGGCGGTCATGGCGTCCGCCACCAGGGCAAAGTGTCTCTTGTCGACAAAAAGGTTTGCGCGCATGTAGGCGTGGTAAAGTTCTTCCACAATGAGATAGCGAGCGGCCTCAATGCCCAGGACCTCCGCCACCTCATGGATGTCGTTGGAGTACGTTCTGGTGTGGTCCACCTCCTTGCGCTTGAGTATCGCCTTGAGGTTGGTGCCCGAGGTGGTTATCATATATTCTCCGTTCTCCTCCTTGACTAGGGCGCGCCTTATCCCCTTTATGCCGGAGATCTGGAGGCGCTCAAGGCTCATGGAAAGTTTTCTTATTTTTGACAGCTCTGTATCCCTTGGAAGTTTTATGACGTAGGCGTCCCGCTTCATCTCGCCCTTCGCCTTGCTCTCTATTTTCTTCACGATTGTTTCCCTGTCTATGCCCCTCCTCTCCATCTCTTTCTCCTTGAACACAATTTTTATTTCCCTGCGGTAGAAGTCCTCCTTGACGTGGGCCACGTCAGAGAGAATAATCTCCTCTATGGACCTCGCGAAGGCCCTGGCCTTTTCAAGGTCTTTGTTGTAGGGGGGGACGAGGTAGACATACATCACCGGCGTCTGTATTTTTCTCAGGGCGTCGACGATCTCGAGGATCCTGTCCATACCTGAGGCCACGGACACCTCTGCGGAGCCGGCCATGTGAAAAGTTCTGAGGGTTGCCTGGGTGGCTGGCTCTCCCAGGGATTGGGCGGTAACTATGCCCGCTGCCTCCCACGGCTCAAGCTGGTGCTCCTCATAATATTTCTCAGCCAGGCTCAGGAGGGCGTCGATCTCCTCCTTAGAGAGTCCCCTCTCCTCGGCGAAGGCAACCACCTCTTCCCTTAATTTGGGGGGCAGCATGCTATCGCCTCCTGAGTTGGGCAAGGAGGGTGTGGGGGTGGAGTTTTCCGTCAAGGGCGTGGAGGGGGTTGAGGCCGTCGTCTCCAAACTTGAAGGAGATTATTGTATCGGTTGTCAGCTCTCGGAGGGTGCCGTCTGGGAACGAAACGATG
>CAYZKO010000014.1:0-8222 GCA_964479315.1 uncultured archaeon | reverse complement strand
ATCCAAACTACTTCCCTCAAAGTCATCAAAGAACAAAAACACAGCATCCCCGTTCTCCTCGCTTGTGGCGCCAGAGTTCCCATAGAACATATAGATCGTCCCAGGCACGCTTGGCACCCTCACCCACACCACGGTTTCACCCGTTCCACAACCACCCTCTATCCAGTAGGGCAACAAATTCCCACCCTCATCAGCAAACCTCAAGTCCCCGCAATCACTCCTCATCTTCCCGGCACTAATTAACTCTGTACTGTTGAATTCGATTTTTACTTGAACGTCATTAGCATTCACACCGTTGAGCTCAATTTTTCTTCGGTACTTCCAGCCGGAGAGCCAAATCAGGTTCCTTTCTATATTTTTGCATGAAAGGATTCTATTATGAAGTGTTAAACAGATGTTCAGTTCTGGAAGATCAAAGGGTTCATAGGGAGAAGCAGCTATATAGCAATATGTACTTTCACCAGGGTTTAAAATATTTTTATCACATTTTACTTCTCTATAAGTGAGATCAAGAACTGTGGATGGCGAAAAACCGCTATTGTAACCTCCATTTACTTCTACAAAAATATGTTTCTCTGTTAAATCGAGCTGAACGTTGTTACTCTCAAAATATAATGCGAGATAGATAGTGTTCATATCCAAAGTTGCATTACTCTCGTTTTTTATATAAATCATGACCGGAAGTCGCTCACAAACTGCATATCCGAGTACAAACCCATCTCTATCGGTCCACTGGTAATTATATATTGCTGGACCAGCCAAGACCACATCTTCATTTCCTACCTGCGAGCCAGAACCGTTCTCATCTTCCCACCACCAATTTGTATAAATAACCGGCTCCTTTGTAAGCCACTCCCATCCAGAGAATGGCTCAGGATCATTTACATCCTGGTAAAGACCAATCCAGAAGACGGCATTATCGCCATATCTATCTCGTATCTGCTGCACTATATAGGAATCCTCTTGTGAGTCTTGGAATGTTACCATGTGAGCGTTTCTTTCCTTACAATAATTATAGGCTTCCCACCAATACATTGGTTGTTGTGAAATATGATAAATATGCCCCCTATATAAAATCCAGTTATTGTCAGGTTCTTCGTACCATACTCTTAATAACACCTCAACTTCTTCTCCAGTTCCACTCCCTCCAGTTCCTTCACCACCACCTCCTCCCGTCCCGCTTCCCTCACCACTTCCCGTTCCTCCACTCTCACTCCCTCCAACAACCACCCCCTCCTTCACCCCTCTCCCAACCTTCACCCTAACAAAACTTTCCCCACCCAGCAAAAACTCAGCATCCCTCACCACCTCCTCATTCACATCCGGCACAAACACCTTCACCACAGCGCTCCCATTCCCAGGCACCTCAACCCCATTCACCTCCCCCATAAACACACCATAATTTGTCCTAATCGCAACATTCCCCTCATAAACCTTCACACCCCTGCTATTCGGGTTCACCACCAACACACTCAACACAACCCCACCATTCGCCTCCTCTATACCAACCGCATCCACCCTCAGCGGTATCAAAACCTCCCCGCTCCCCTCAATCTCCGCCTTCTCAGAAGAAACCACCCCCATGGTAACATAATACAACGCAATCCCCGCTGCCACCGTCACCGCCACAAGCAGCAGCGTAGAAACTATGGGGCTAATGCCCCTGTGTGTGTGTGGCATGTTCTCACCCCATCATAAAAGCAGAGGGGGTTTAAAAGGTTATGCCTGGCCCCCCTCGGCGAGCTTAGAAGAAAAGAAGGCGAGGAGGGGGGCCAGGAGGAAGGAGAAGAGGAAGAGGAGGAGGTTCACCGTGGTGATGGTGGGCCTGAAGGTGAGGATGAGCCACCTCAGAAATATTCCGAAGGCTGCTGAGGAGAGGGAGAGGACGAGGCCCGTTAAAAGATATGGGCGGGAGAAGAAGAGTGCGAGGAGGAAGGGGAGCGCGTCCACCCTAAGCCCGACCACCCTAAGGAGGAGGCTTCCCGTCATGGAGAGGGCCCCCGCCGCCAGGGCTGCGCCCACAGCCCCGTCAAGCCCCTCCACGTCCCCCTTTCTTGCCACCTCTCCGCACACCCTCGAGAGGAACACCACTAGGAAGGCCGACGTGAAGTAGCCCGACAGCATTCCGAGCACGATGTCCTCCACGGGCAGGGGCAGTATCATCGCGTCACTAAAATAATCTTTCAGGCCCGCAAGGGCAGGTTTTAGGGGGAGGAGGACGAGGGACGTAAAAAAGAGCGAGAACATGAGGGCCGCCCCATTCAATAAAATTATCTCTCCAAGCACTCCACCACCCCATTGACCTCTTGGAGGCCCACCACCCTGCCACACACGTAGAGCGCCGGCGGATCCACATCGGTTCTAAGTATCTCCCTGAACGTCTTGGCGTCTGTGACGAACACCCTTATCTTAAACTTTTTCTTCAGCCTGTCCACGAAGAGGCCCGCATTGAGGTCGCCGTGCCGGTAAATATATATCACTGGCCTCCAGCCGAGGGGACATCTCTTACCTATGACGCTGGCAAGCAGGAAGGCCTTGATGTTGAGCCTATGATATTTGTCGAGCAGGGAGGGCGACGCCGCAGACACCTCCAGCCTCTCGGGCAGGAGCCTAACTATTTTTCCTAACTCGCTACAGAGCTCGTCTATCCTGTGCTTGAGGTAGGAGCAGCTGTTCTCCTCCGACATGAGGATGAGGACGTCGTAAAATAACTTTTCATAAGTGTTTGAGAGCTCCTCAACGGCCCTTTCAATCCTCTCCTCCTGCCCAGAGGCCAGGAGCCTGCCCACAAAACTCCCCGTAAGGACGCCGGTAAGGTAGAGGAAGAGGGCCGAGAGTACCACGGCGAGCCTGCGGTCCACACCCCTCCAGGACTCACTATCATTTTAAAGCCTACAGCCCCAATGGAAACATGCTCGTGCTCCTCTACCTCTTCCTCCTCTTCCTCCTCACGCTCCTCTCCTATGCCTACTACGTCGTAAGCCTTAGTAAATTTTTGTCAGGGAAGGAGCGCCGCCAGAGATGGGAAGAAAATTATACTCCTTTGGTAACAGTGCACGTCCCCGTCTACAACGATCCTGTTGCTGTAAGGTTGCTGGAGGCGCTTGCCAGGCAGGACTATCCCCGCTATGAAATAATTGTTGCTGACGACTCCACAGATCCTGAGGTGAGGAGGGCCCTGGAGGAGGCGGTGGCGCGCTTCCCCCACCTCATGAGGCTCGTAAGGAGGAATACCAGGAAGGGCTTCAAGGCAGGGGCCCTGAACAATGCATTAAAATATAGCAGGGGAGAGATTATTGTGGTGTTTGACTCCGACTTTGTTCCGCCAGAAAACTTCCTCAAGGAGATTGTAAAACCCTTTAGCGATCCCTCCATTTCGTATGTCCAGGCAAGGTGGGACTTCGAAAACCTCGACGAAAATCTTATAACCCTCTTCTCAGGCGTGACGCTCCTCGTATACCACCACCTAATTTATCCCCTAAAGAACAAGACGGGCGTTTTCTACCTGTCCGGCACGGCCATGGCCATAAGGAGAAAGGTTTTGGAGGAGCTGGGCGGCTGGGACGAAAATAACATAACGGAGGATGCAGAGCTCTCCATGAGGATGGCCTCCGCAGGCCACCGCGGCGTCTACCTTCCCCACCTCTCCACCCTCAATCAACTCCCCTTCACCCTTAAAAATTTTGTAAGGCAGCAGAAGAGGTGGTTTATAGGCATGGTGGACGCCCTTGCAAAGAACTGGAGGCGCATACTCTTCTCCAAAAGGCTAACACCAATCCAAAAATTAATAATGTTGCTCATACCCCTCCTTTCCCTGGCCTACATCCTTTCAGCCCTCATGCTCCTGGTCTCCCTCCTCTTCTGGATCCTGCGCGTCCCCCTCCTCGACGCAGGCGCCACCTATCTGCTCGTGCTCCTCCTCTCGGGCTACCTCCTCTCCGCCTACGTCGCCCTGCGGGAGATAGAGAGGACAGACCTCTTTCCCAAATTTGTCCTGGCCACCTACATCCTGGGCCCCTTCCTCTCCCTCGTAAACACAGTGGCGCTCCTCTCCCTCCTCCTCGCCAGGGCGAGGCCCCACTGGTACGTAACCGAGAAGAGGGTGGGCCAATGGAAATAATTCTCCTCCTCTTCGAGCTCGCCTACACCGTCCTCTTCGCCTACTGGCTTTTCCTCCTCATCTCCTCCCCCAGCCACCAACTAAAAAAAGCGAGGCCATCCGTCACCATCCTCATCCCAGCCCACAACGAAGAAAAAAGGCTGGGCAGAACCCTCGAAGCCCTCAAGAAGATCCCATACCCAAGGCTTGAGGTTATAGTCCTCGACGACGGGAGCACAGACAGGACAGCCCAGGTGGCCCAAAGCCATGGCTTTAGGGTGGTAAGGTTTGAGCGCATGGGGAAGGCGGCGGTCCTCAACGAGGGGATGAAGCTCGCCTCTGGGGATATTGTCATAATTCTCGACGCCGACACGAGGCCAGAGCCCGATGCGATAGAAAAAATAGTAGCCCCCTTCAGCGACAAAAACGTAGTCGTCGTTACCGGCGTCCTCTATGGAGAGGGGAGGGGCCTCCTCGCCTCCTTCCAGAGGGTGGAATACGCCTTTGCCTCTGAAATAATTAAGGCCCACGCCCTCCACAACCTTCCGCCCCCCTTCTTCTTTGGGGCCTTCCTTGCTGTGAGGAGGGAGTTTGCGCTGAGGCACCCCTTTGATCCACAAACGCTGGGGGAGGACATCGGCCTCCTCTTGGACGCCATGGCGGAAGGAAAAAAGATAGCAGGCTCCCATGCCGTCGCCCGCACAGAGGTCCCAGAAGACCTTATTTCTTTCTTGAAGCAGCGCCTCAGATGGAACGTAGCGAGCCTCCACGCAGTCCTAAAACACCCAAGGCTCCTGCCGCGCTACCCCGTTTTCCTCTACCTCTTCTGGCCCCTCTTCAGCCTCCTTGCCTACCCCCAAATAATTTTAATGTTCCTCAAATACATCAGCTGGCACCTCAGCCACGGCACCCTCCTGGAGTATTTCCTCTCGTGGTTCACGCTCTACGGACCCCTCCACGTGGCCCTTCACGTCGCCGAGTGGGGTTTTCCCCCTCTTGCAATTATCGGTGGCCTCTTAGGTTTCCTAGCCTTTACAGTGATAATATCTTCTTGGATTAGAAATGAACCAAAAATATCAGATCTGCCATTTCTCTTCTTCTTGCCTGTATACACAACGTTTTTACTTGGTGTGCTACCGCTGCTCGCGGTGGCCATTTTCCCATTCGTTAAGCAAAAAAACGTTTGGTAGACGTGCTACAAAAATAACTCTATGATAGATGTCTACCTCCCTTATTATTTCAAGGCCTACACTCCTCAAGAGCTCCTTTACGTCGGTGGGTGTGTACATGTGCGACACAATGCTTACCTCCTCTTCATCAACGTTTATATTAAAAACAACGTCACTCCCTACACGCTTAACAGGAACAGAAGGGTTTTTTACCTCCGTGTTAACATCAAAGACGAACACGCCCCCGGGCGAAAGATGTCTCTTCACATTCTTCAAAAAACGTAGAACATCTTCAGGCTCCAGATGATTAAATACGTCGAAGGCAGCCACTATGAGGTCAAACCTCCTGCCCAACCTTATCCACCGCATATCCCCAAGAACTATCCTGCCGCCAGTTCTTTTCACCGCCTCCTCCACCATCTTTTTCGATATATCTACGCCCCATACTTCACCGCCAAGCTCCTCCTTTAGTATCTTTAGGAACCTGCCATTTCCACAACCGAATTCAAGTATGCTAGCTGGTTTTTCTCCACCAAGGACCTCTTTTATTACTTTTAAAAGGATATCATACAGCCAGTCTGCTCTAAACATCTCATCGTAAATCTTAAATATTTTATCATATGCCTGACCCGTTCCGGAGAGCAGGGGACAGTAAGGATCAACACCCCGTTTCGAATAATAAGCTCTGGCCCTGCAGCCGCCGCACACCCTTACATACCTGCATCTTGAACACGGCGAATAGTCCCTGAAGCGTAAAGCCTTGAAGAGGGGGGAGTTCAGCCAGATATCTTTAAAACTTTGCTCCCTCAAACTACCTGCTGCTACCCTAAAAAAGGGACAGGGAAAGACGGTGCCCATGGGGTCTACGATGCACGCTGCAATACCCGCTGAACAACCCCCCACGCCAGTGTCTGCCGTCCTGCGAATCTTTTCCTCAAACATCCATGAATACGGTTCGCGTGGCTTCCTGAGGAGGCCTCTTTCATAGAAATCATACATTAACGACACCACATCAAAATATTCTTCCTTTGTGAGCGCCAAGGAGTCCTTCTTCGAGCCACCTATATAAGTGTTGAACATTACGTGGAAGCCCATATTCTTTAGCTCCTCAAGGTGCTCCTCAAACCATTGAACATCATTCTTTATTTTTTCCCAGAGCTGCTTATATATTGTTATAAAGAGAAAAACAGGCTTATTTATCTTTTGAAGCTTCTCAAAGTCAACAGGCTCTCTAACGTAGTTCAGGGGGTCATAGCCCACCTGTATTGCCCCAAAGTTCTTTATTTTCTCTTCTGTCACAAAGTCCCCGTTTGTCTGGAGATAGAAAAATATATTGTGGTTGCGGATATAGCTACCTATAAGATCATGTAGCTCATCATATTTAGAATACAGGAGCGGCTCCCCTCCCGTTATAACAAAAATCTTTACCCCAAGATCTGCCGCCTCTTTCAGAAGTTCCTTAAACATCTCGATGGGCATCTCCCTGGGCGGAACGTTGCGCAGGTAGCAGTGCCTACACCTTCTGTTACAGGCAGTGGTGACCTCCGCCTCTACCATTATAAGTCCAGAGCTTTCCTCACGAGGCTGCATCTCTCTCCCCCGAAGTAGTGCCTTATGGCGGCGCAACCACCCCTGCACACATCGACAAAGTGACAGCCCATACAGTCGGATCCTGCTTTCCACACCCTCTCAACTACCTTTTTCCTCCTTTCCCTTATGGTGTCCCAAGAGTCCTTATAAATATTACCTACATGGGTGAGCAGAGGCAAAAACATACAGAGGTAAACATTCCCCATGGGCCCTACCCTGTAGAGGTTCTCAATCTTGAGGACGTCGCAACCACCTATAAACCTGTTGTTAAGTTCTTTGTCTACGATAGCTGCTAGCATATTTGAGAACCCAAATTTACGTTTTACGTCCACATCCTTTAAAACTTTAAACGCTGTAAATATATATTCTTCCAGTGTCATCCACACCTTTCCAGAGGTGGGCATAGGGTACAAAATTTTTATAACAATATCACTTGGTATTTCATCGCTCTCAAGATATTGTTTTAGTAGGTGTACATTGTCAGGAAGTAATACAAAGTTCATATAAACTTTGATATCGCTACCGAACCTGTTCCATATGAACTTTATTTTCTTTGCCAACGATTGTGGCTGATATAGGTGTGCACTTATGTTTATTATGTCTGGTGGGTATTTTTCCAGTACCTCTGAAATATGTTTCTCCTCGAGGATAGTGCCGTTTGTTCCGAGAGCTATCTCTTTTGCCCGATGCCATAGTGCCTTCCAAATGAGGCTAAAATTCGGATGTGTCGTAGGTTCTCCCCCTGTTACCAGCAAAGATGCCACCTCTTCGGGTAGTTTTTCGACGATATTGGGGCGTGCCATCTCTTTTGTTCCGTGTCCCTTGAGGCCATGGATGTAACAAAAAGGACATTCAAGGTTGCATCTATGTGTTATAGCGAGCGTAATATAATAACCTTTTGGATATACCATGATTAAAGTAGCAAACATACCACTTTTTAAAGCTTTTTTGGGGTAGAAACTCATTTTAAGACGTTGCTTTGGTTAAGTATAGGGGGTGAAATGGATGGAGAGAAAGCCTCTTAGGATGAAACTCGAAGAGTATCTTGATATGGGATGCACTCTTAATGGTGATGCAATGCCAGTCCCTGAGCCTGAAAACCCTAACGACTAAGACCGAACAACACTTTTATTTTTCTATTCAGTAGGTTTTAATTTTGTGAAAACTTGTTTGGCCTAATCATATCTCATAGAATCGAACATAACATGAACCTAATAAGAAAACAAAAGAGAGTCACCATATAAAATTATGTGATACCGACAGCACGGGCGGCAATTAGGGCGGCTGCGGGACCTCGGCCGTTTTGTACAGAGGAGCTGATCCGTCCGCAGGTTCCCCTACGGACACCTTGTTACGACTTAGCC